>NZ_JBVVQU010000015.1:105820-120514 GCF_055811555.1 Mesorhizobium sp. WSM4813 | reverse complement strand
GCGCAAGCTTCTTACTATCCTCAATGCAATCGTCAGGGACCAAAAACCATGGCAAACAGCTTGACTTCCAAGACAGTTCTGCCCTGCCGGGCATCTCCCCCACAAGGGGGGAGATTGGCTGTCATCACGACTTCCCCATCACAGCCGCATACTCAAGCGCCACCACGCCGTTGCTGAATGGCGTGGCCGAAATCAACGCGAGCGGCACTTGCGCGCCGGGCGGGAACAGCGGCTTGCCCTGGCCGACGGCGCCGGGGTAGCTGAGCAGCCTGACGCGGTCGACCAGACTATGGCGCAGCAATTCCTGCGCCACGCTGAGGCTGCCATGCACATAGATGTTGCCGCCGCTGCCTTGCTTCAGTTTTCTGACCGCTTCCGGTAATGCGCCCTGCAGCAGCTCGGCCGGCTGCCAGTCGAGCGCCTTCAGGCTCGTCGAGGCGACATATTTCGGCAACGCGTTGAACCGCTCGGCGAAATCTCCGGTTTCCTCAGGCCATGAGCCGGCAAAAATCTCGTAGGTCGCGCGCCCCAGAAGCATGGCGCCGCTGTCGGCAAGCTCGTCTTCCTTGAACCTTTGCATTTCATCGTTCCAGGTCACGCCAGGCAATTTCTCGACCTCGGCGATGCCATCGACGCTGATGAATTCGGTGACGATGAGTTTTCTCATGGCGCTCTCCTTTTGTCAGAGGACGGATGGCGGTGGCCCGTTGCGACATGCCTCGTGAAAATATGGGCGGCGCTTGTTAGGGCTATTCGCCTCCAAAGGACCGATACCATGGGGAAAAGCTTCTCCGACCTCGACTAAGTTCCCAAGATCGGATTGGTGTTACATATGAGGCAGATATTCCCAAAAAACGCATTGCAGGAAGATCATGGGATTCGGGGTCTTCATTCACCGCTCAGATTCGATCTACAACGACCGCCCCGCAGAGCAATACCAGTTTCCTCGCCCGTACCTACGTCGTGTCGAAGCATGCGTCGGCGACTGGATCATTTACTACGAGCCTCAAGGTAAACGATACCCGTGGCTATTACGCCGTAGCAAAAGTCCAAAAGATCATTCCCGATCCTGTGACGCCTGATATGTACCTCGCTCTGATCGAGCCCAGAACCTATCTCGATTTCGTCAATCCTGTTCCATTTAACGGACCTGATGGTCTCGTTGAACGAGGCCTATTCAACGACCAAGGACGGATTTCCGGTCGCGCCCAATCGGCCGTCCGGCAGATCAGTCCAAGCGACTTCAACCGCATTATCGATTTGGGCCTGGACACGAGTGAGTTGTTGCTGCCGCGCCTTGATGAGGTCGGCACATCTACCGGTTTTCAGGATGAGCAGGCGCCGTTCGAGTTCGAGCAGAGCCGTGATCGCGTAAACTACATCGGATCGCGAATTGTACGGGACCGCATTTTCCTTCGCATCGTCTTGCGCGCCTATGACGAGCGCTGCGCGATCACGGGACTGAAGTTGACAAATGGCGGCGGCCGAGCAGAAGTTTCAGCCGCCCATATTCGACCGGTCGAAGCGAACGGCCCGGATGTCATCAACAATGGGATCGCACTGTCCGGTACCGCGCATTGGATGTTTGATCGCGGGCTGATCAGCTTATCCGACGATCTGGAAATCCTGATCTCGCGACAGGTCAATGACCTCGACAGCGTGCAGGCATTCATAAACAGGACCCGTCGCGTGCTTCCGCCTCGCCGACCGTTTGACCGCCCGCATCCTCGTTTCTTGCAATGGCACCGCGAGTACTGTTTTAAGCAGTGAGGCAGCGTGGGGCGGACAACTGGCAAATTCGTTGCGCCTGTGGTTTAGGCACGAGGAATCGAGGGTCTGCCAGGGCCAGTCGACAAAGAGGCAATCGCGCCCGCACATCAAACCTTGCCCGACACATCGATGACAATGACGGCCAGACGGCCTCTCATCGCCTCGGGCACGAGGCCTTTAAGCATCGTCTCCATCTCCGCTGCCGATTGGGGCGGCTTCATTCCGTTCGGCGGAGTGGGGATCTGTTTAGGTCTTTTGTCCCCGAACCAGAAGACGCAATAAACACCAAAGCCTTTTGCTTCTGGATCGTGTGCATAAAAGCGTTCAAGCTGCCCCAGCAGCGCCGTCCAAACATCGGCGTGGTAATCCCGTTTTAGTTCGCAGAGGACTTTCCTGCGAGGCATGGCAACAGAAATATCCGCGCGCTTATCGGCAACCATATGTGCTTCGGGCTCAACGGTGACGCCAACCGGCAGAAGCTGAGGCCTCAACAGCGTTATGAGATCGTCCCGGCAGGCTTCCTCGGGGCGCGGTGCAGTTGGCTTCGAGAACGGGTCGACATTCCAAAATTGCTTGTAAATATCGGTGTTCGCCCGCGCGATGCGGTGCGCGAGATCGCGCATCTGCGCTACAACCAGAGCATGAAGATCCGCCACGGTCGCGGGCGCACCGTTAGCTAGGGCGGCCACCGTTTTGGGCCAGTTGGGCCGCTCATATTCAGCATCTCTGCGTCGCTGCCGTTGATTGGCAAGCGCGTAAAGAATGTGTGGCTTGTAGGATGCAAGTTGAGGATCGGCCTCTAGCCTGACCAGTACGTCCGTTGCGGCAGAGCTAGGTGATGCCGAAACAATGTTCGTCAGGATGCGGAAATATTCGGATGCATCCCAGTCATTTGTATCGCCCGACCAGCCGCTGGACGGATGTGGCGTATCCGGAAAAAGGCGCCCCGTGAGTTGCGCTATGAACTCAACCCTGGGCAGCAGGGACGTGCCTTTTCCAGGGTTGCCATCTCGCAGAAACCAGTCACGGTCGCGGAAGTCGAATATGAGTCCCGGATGAGCGGCGGCGCGTTGCTGCACTTCGGTCTCAAAGTCCCCTGGAGCGATCAAATAGGCGGTGACGAGCCATAGATCACGTTGGTGTTCATCGACCTTAACCGCGCCGGAAATAACTTGATGGGCAAGCCGAAGGAAGCCTTCATGCGTGGCAGGAATTTTTGCTACTGCGTCAAGAAGATCCGCAAGTCGAAATGGATGTGCGTTCGGAAATTGGCACAAGAGATCAAGCGCAATGTCTCCGCGATAGGCCTCAAAAATGGGCTCGGTTAAAAGTTCGGTGAGGCCATCCGCGCTCTGTTCATCTTGCGACAAGCGAAGCTGTGCCATCGCCAGATACGCATCTCGCAATACTTCAGGCCGATGCTCTGCGAGCGCATTGCGCCAAGGATGCACAGTCCACCGTTCCTCACCATCCTGGATAGACGGAACAGGATTAGCTACAGAGATGACCAGCATCCCCTTCAGAAAATCGTCGGAAAATCCAGCGAGCCCCTGGCCAGCCAAGCACCGTTCGTTGAGCCCGGCTACGATCGCGAACCACCAATCGTAACGCTGCCGGTTACTGTAGAGCGCCATTACCTCGGCAAAGCTTGGCACGTCGCTTCGCGAAGGCGCTGCCGCCAGCGCGTCAAGTGCAGCATCTGTGCGTTGTTCGCCGAACCGAGCCGCGATTCGCGCGCGGGGTGATAGAGCGCGTTCTGCACCGCCATAAAGCCCAAAATAGACGCGTGCGATATGCGCGAGCCAGCCAAGATGCTCGCCACGCCTAATTTGCTGAATGTCTTTGTCGAAGTCCCGCGCCTGCCGTTCGCGGCTGTCTGCGGCATTTACACCACGACTGGAGCGACCGTTGAAGTATCCCTGTGGCAGGCTAACCGCCACGGCTGCGTCACGCGTCGCCCTCAGAATTGGATCATGGTCAGCACGGGCGTAAAGGTCATCGAATAGCGTCGAGCTGCTGGTCAGTTCGGTCTGGAACGATAGTGCAAGACCAACCTCATAGAGGAAGACACGTCGATCACTGTCTTTAGCTGTCTCCATCTCCCCGACGACGATCTCTGCAAGCGTGCCAGAGTCCAATTCGAATAATGTCGCTTCGCGAAAGCGATTCAAGGCAAGCCAGCGATCCTTGTCGATTGGCGTGCTTCGGATGAAATAACTGGCAAGCTCGCGAAGACGGTTCGGCGTGTCGCGCATCGCACTACGCAAATCTCTTGCGCGACTTTGTTGGCCACCCCGGAAGGCCATGCGCTTGCGAAGCCAGCCCAATACGCGGGCCGGATCGAACTCGCCAGACCCGCGCCAAGCGCGCACCAGAACGCGACCATAGAACGAACCCACTTCCCAATTTTCCGGACCGAAGCCGCCTTCGGGTGATTTCGGTGAGTCTATGCCGTCCAATACTTTGGGAAGATCCGCGGCTGGGACACTGTCTGCGAGGCGCCATAGCATCCCTGAACTGACGGTTCGCTCCACCTGCGCCGACTCATCGACGAGAGCGACCACATCAGGTGGGCCATATGGATCGCCATAAAAAGTTCGTATGATGTCGGCGCGGAGACGGAGGTCGTCGAGGGTCCTACCTGGCTGCGTCTGCATTGTATTGCGGATGGCTGCCTTACCCGGGTCGCCAAGGCGAACCAGTGCTTCAAATGCATGAACCCGCTCTGCATAGGGCAAAGCTTGGCGTGCAAGTACTGCAGCAAGATCCGGGAGCATGACAGGGATCGGCGTTCCCAGCGACAGCGCGTCTATGACCACTGAACGGACGCCGAAACCTGCATCCGGGCTGTTTAGAATTGCGCGGAATTCATCGACCATATCCGGCCGCGCCAGCGCGCCAATGGGCCGAGATTGCCAATCTCCGGAACGGAACCAGGGGTTGGAACGCGACAGTTTGTCGAGCGCGCGCACGAGACCCGAGCAGGCAGATGGGGATAGTGCACCTGCATCGCCATATGTAAGCACACCGTAGGGATCGGCCTCAATGAGTTGGTCAGCGTGCTCGGGCAGCTGAACTGCTAGCCAAGCGTGCAAGCCCCTCAACTCCGCTGCAGGGTGACCATCCACACCGATCAACGCTGCGACACGACCGAACGGCAAACCGCTACGAACTAGCGCTGCCAAGAATTCTGCCGCCAGAAATTCCGCAGTCGTGCGATGCGCGTAGTCGACGGTTTCCGGTTCAGATCCGGAGTCAAAAACTCGCCGACCGAGAGCCGCAAGAACTTCCTCCGGGGGAAAAAAACGGAGCGAGCGATAACTTGGGATGTCGGGGGTTCCCTCCTGGTCGGTCAGGCTAATGGCCTCGACATCGGCGATTAGGCGTGCCGCGCAGATTGCTCCAGCGACCAGCCGCAATTCACTGGCCGAATACGTCCCAATTCCTGATCGCGCTCGCTCCTGGTTGAATTCTTGAAGCATCAGCTTCGTTGATACCTCGAACAACTCCTTGCGAGCAGCAGGCCAAGAGCCCGCGTGCACGGCGCGCCATAGCATGATGAGATTTTGGGGGTTTTCGAGGAAGTCTCCAAGGCCGCGATCCTCGGCTTCGTTGAGGAATGCTGTCGCCGCATCTGTACCTGCGTTCTGCCCTGCCAACACTGCGATCTGCTCAGATCGCGATAAGCTCTCGAGATGGAGAAGGCATGCTTCCCCTTGCTGTTCGAAGAACGGACTAAACGCAGCGAGATCACTTTCGCCGAGCCAGTCAGCTGCTCGACACGAAATCCTTACCTTTCGCGGATTGACGGCAAAGAGCTTTGTCACGAGTGCATCGACTATGTCTCGGTCGCCTCGGCCGGCCCGTTTCTCGTCAAGCCCGTCGATGAACAGCGGTTGGCCTTGCAGCAAGGGCGCCGGTGCATTGAGAAAATCTCGTGCCCTAATAAACCTTCCCGGCTCCGCCGCTGCCGATACTCTGAAAAGGTGTGTTTTCCCAGCGCCGGGATCGCCGAGCAGCACGATATTTGTTTGCCCGGCAAAATCTGAAAATGGTCGCGGACTAGCATCTTCAGGCTTGTCTGGCGCGGCGTTTATCCTGCGTACGGTTCGGGTCATCTCAATCGATGGTGATCTTGGGGGGATCGCAAAGTCGCTGTTATGACTGGCCTGTGTCAACCAGATCGAGCAACAAATGGTCGGGCCATCTACGAGCCGCTCTATTTAGATGATCAGACGGGTCATTCGCCGAGACCTACTTTGACCTCGGGATATACGTGGCCTGCTTGCCGGGAGCGCCCCCGTGTCACCGCGAGGGTAACTATGCCTTCGGCCAAGGTCTCAAGCCCCTTGCCAACCCCTCCACCTTCTCCTAATCTCCATCTGAGAAAACCTTTTCCCAAGTCGCCCTACATCCGCTGACCTCATCAATCAGCGCCTCGCAGGGTTGATAAGAGAAAACCTTTTCCCAACTGAGGAATTCACCGCGCACCATGGTTTCCGACGCCGCGCCAACGCCCGCCAAGCAGCCGGTCACCCTCCGTGAGGTGGCCGCCCTTGCCGGCGTCAGTGTCGCCACGGCCTCAAAAGCGCTCAACGGGCAGGGGCGGATGACGGCCGCGACGCGCGAGCGTATTCGCGAGACGGCGCAGCGGCTTGGCTTTCGGCCGAACAGCCTGGCGCAGAGCCTGCTGCGCCGGCGCTCCTTCACCGTGGGTCTTTTGACCAACGACACCTATGGCCGCTTTTCGCTGCCGGTCATGTCGGGCATCTCGGATGCGCTGGTCGACAAGGGCGTCTCGGTTTTTTTGTGCAATGTCGAAGATGACCAGCGCCTCGGCCAGCTCCATGTCGATGCCATGCTCGACAAGCGCGTCGACGGCATCATAGCCACTGGCAAGCGCATTGATCGCCATCTGCCGGTCGACCTCGCCAATCTCGGCGTTCCCACGATTTACGCATTCACCCAGCCCGATCCCGGCGCCATCGCTTTTGTGTCTGACGATGCCGGCGGTGCGCGCCTGGCGGTCGAGCACTTTTGCCGGCTCGGGCGGCGGCGCATCGCCCATGTCACCGGGCCGGCGAGTTTTGCGGTGGTGCACGTGCGGGCACAGGCCTATCGTGACGTGCTGACCGAGAAAGGCTTGCCGGTCATGGAACCATTGCTCGGATCGTGGTCGGAAGCGTGGGGTCACGAGGCGGTGAGAAAGCTCTTCGACGGCAAGCTGTCGAAGGGCGAAATGCCCGATGCCGTCTTTTGCGGCAACGACCAGATCGCGCGCGGCGTCATCGACGCGCTGCGCGAGCGCGGCCTTGGCGTGCCGGACGATGTCGGCGTCATCGGTTTCGACAATTGGCAGATCGTGGCCGAGGCAACCCGCCCGCCGCTGACCTCCGTCGACATGAACCTGGCGGCACTCGGGCGCGAGGCCGGTCTTACTTTGCTTTCGCTCGTCGGCGGCGAACCCGCCGAGCCGGGCATTCGAAAACTGCCGTGCCGGCTGGTGGTGCGTCAGTCATGCGGCCGTCCGCCGGGCGGCTGAGACCAATGCATGTCGCCCAAAAGTGCGCAGCGGTTTTGGGATAACGACATGCATGAAAGTAAGAGGTCGCGCGCGCAGGGCAGCGCGGCCGAATGAGGAGAAAAACATGAGGAGGAGAACATGAGGACCATCATTACCGGGCTCGCCTTTGCCGCGAGCGTTTTGGGCACGCTGGCAACGGTCGGGCCGTCCGCGGCCGCCGAGACCGCCAACATCTGGGTCCGCGCCGACGGCTCGAATTTCATGCCGCGCATCGTGGATGCCTTCAACAAGGCGCATGAGAACCAGGTCAAGCTGGACATCATCCCCAATGCCGAGATCATCCCGAAATACGGCGCCGCCGCCGCCGGCGGCACGGCACCCGACGCACTGTCGCTCGACCTGATCTACACGCCGTCCTTCGCTGCCGCCGGCCAGCTCGAAGACATCACCGACTGGGCGAAATCGCTGCCTTATTTCAACAGCCTGTCGCCGGCGCATGTCAAAACCGGCACTTACAAGGGCCGCATCTACGGGCTGCCGTTCTCCGCCGATAGTTCGGTGCTGATCTGGAACAAGAAGCTGTTCAAGCAGGCCGGCCTCGACCCCGAAAAAGGCCCGACCAACTGGGCCGAGATCGAAGCCTATGCCGAGAAGGTGAACGCGCTCGGCGGCGACACTAGGGGATTCTATTTCTCCGGCAATTGCGGCGGCTGCAACATCTTCACCTTCACGCCACTGATCTGGGCCTCGGGTGGCGACATCCTCACCGAGGACGGCTCGAAGGCGACGCTCGACAGCCCGCAGTTGCGCGGCGCCATCGACCTCTACCGCTCGATGGTCAAGAAAGATCTGGTGCCGGCAGGCGCGCAGACCGATACCGGCTCCAACTTCTTTGCCGCCTTCGCCGCCGGCAATATCGGCATCTCGCCGTCCGGCGCCTTCGCCATCGGCGCGCTGAACACGCAATATCCAGACATCGACTATGGCGTCACCTTCCTGCCGGGCAAGGATGGCGGCTGGTCGTCCTTTGCCGGCGGCGACAATTTCGTCGTCACCAAGGGCACCACGAAGATCGCGGTGGTGAAGGAATTCCTCGATTTCGCCTATTCGCTCGAAGGCCAGACCATATTGGCGAAATACGGCAGCCTTCCCGTGCGCGGCGACATCGCCAATGAGGCGCTGAAGGATTTGGACCCACGTTACAAGATCGCCGCAGAAGCCATGGCCAAGGGCCGCACGCCCTATTCGGTGGTGTTCAACGACCTGATCAACTCCGCCAACGGTCCGTGGAACCAGATGATCAACGAGGTCTTCTTCGGCGAGGACGTCAATGGCGCCATCGCCAATGCGCAGGAAACCATGCAGTCGATCATAGATTCGGCGCCGCAGCAGTAGGCGCCGGTCCGGCCGTCAGCCTGTCTCCCTGGGCAGGCGGCCGGACATTTGCATCCATTTGACAGGGCTATTTTACATGGAAGCTTTGGGGCATCTGCCCGCTCTAATCTCGCCCCTGACACTTCTCCACAAGGGGGAGGGCAATTCCAGCTTGGGTTCCTCGCCCCCGCGAAGCGGGGGAGAGGTGGCTCGGCGAAGCCGAGACGGAGAGGGGGACTGCGCCCTACGAAAGCCCCCTCTCCGGCCGCTTCGCGGCCACCTCTCCCCGCTTTGCGGGGGCGAGGAACCCACGTCTTGAGAGGCAGCGCAAACGGAACCCAGGCAAAACTCAATCCGGCCCGAAGCCCGGCGAGGTCGGGCTGCCATCATCCCGCTTCGACAGCCATTCGACCAGCGTCGCGCGGTAGCGCGTCAGGCCTTTGTAATTGGCGAGCTCTTCGGGAAGGTCGCGGATGACGCGGTGCAGGCGCCGCGCCCATTTCGGCTGGGTCACCAGCTCGTCCATCTTGATCAGGTAGCAGCGGATCGGGAAGACGATGCCGTTCGAGCGCGGCAGCCGCCAGAAGCTCTGCAGCTCGACGCGCAGATGGACCTTGTCGCCGACATTCTCCGGCGTCACGGTCGTCCGGTCCGGTCCCCATTTGTGATAATTTTCCGGGCTGGTGTCGAGGCGCGGATTGATCGTCATCGTCCAGTTCAGCCGCCGTGCCGGCTTGCCTTGCTGGATGTTGGTGAGGAACTTCAGCGCCCGGACGAATATGCCCTTCTCATGCGCCAGCGGCACCGGCGCGTGCCACTCGAAGAAATTCATGCCGATGTCGAAATCGAGCGACCAGTCGGCCTGGGTGGTGACCATGCCGGCATCCATCCACAGATTGCCGTCGCGCTGGTCGAGGATGCAGAAATCGCCCTGGCTCTGGCGTGTGATGTATTCCATCGGCCCGTAGGGCAGCGTCGACACGTCGCCGAAGGTGAAGCTGTCGTCGATGCCGAGCGGGCGGTTTATCCAGCGCCATCTGTCGCCGTCGCGCGTCAGCGTGAAATGCTCGGGATAGCCTAAAGCCTGCTGTTCCATCAAGAGTTCGAGCAGGTCCCAGCCGGCCAGCGTCATGTGCGGCAGCGACTGGCAGCGCAGCGGGTCTTCCGCCAGCACCATCGCCCGGTCCTGCATCTCGGCGACATAGTGCTCGTCGACGTCGATCAGGTTTTCGAGCACGCTGCCCTTCGGCCCCGGAACATGCGGCTCGATGTTGACGGCATACATGTAACTGTCTTCGTGGAACGGGAACGGAAACCGCCTGATGTGCTCCGGGCTGTTGCTGAAGGTGAAGTCGTTACGGAACGTTTCGTTGCGAAAGGTGATGCCCAAGCTCGCCTCCTATCTTTCCAGCACCAGCGACCTGCCCTCGAAGCGCGACACGCAAGGCATGATTTTCCTGCAGGATCGATGCTCTTCCTCGCTCAGCCAGTGGTCGTTGTGGATGAATTTGCCGTCATGCGCGATGACATTGGTTTCGCACTGGCCGCAGACGCCGCCGCGGCAGAGATAGGGCGGATCTACACCCGCGGCCTCGATCGCCTCGAGCAGGCTCTGCTGCTCGCCGACGCGGATCGCCTTGCCGCTGACCGCCAGCGTCACGTCGAACGGCACGCCGGGCTGCGGAGCGGCGAAATGCTCGAAATGGACTGTCTCGGTCGGCCACCCCAAGGCAGCAGCGCGGTCGCGCACCCAGCCGATCATGCCCGACGGGCCGCAGACGTAGAGATGCGTGCCAAGCGGCTGCGACGACAGCAGCCGGTCGAGCTCGATGCGCTCGTCGCGGTCGTCGTGATATAGCCTGACCCGGCGGTCGTAGCGCTCTTTGAGCACATCGGCATAGGTGCCGAGCGAGGCGGTGCGGCAGGTGTAATGCAGCTCGAAATTGCCGCCTTCGGCTGCCAGCTGCGCGGTCTGTGCCATGAACGGCGTAATGCCGATGCCTCCCGCCAGCATCAGATGCTTCCTGGCGCGCAGATCGAGCGAAAAAAGATTGACCGGGTAGCTGATCACCATGTCCATGCCGGGCCTGACATGCCCGTGCATGAACAGCGAGCCACCACGGCCGGCATCGTCGCGGCGCACCGAGATGGTATATTCGCGCGTGTCGAGCGGCGAACCCATCAGCGAATAGGGATTGAGCCTGGTCCGCTCACCGTCGCGCATTTCGACGACGACATGGGCGCCGCCGGAGAATGTAGGCAGCAACGCGCCGTCGCGCCTGCGGAAATGGAAGCGCGTGACCAATTCGTTGACCGGGACGACATCGCTCACCACGACGTCCAGCTTGGTGGTGCCGGTGCTCATCGAAATATCTCCTCCGTCGGAGGAATTTCGCTGCGGTCTTCCGCATTGATGCAGACGCCCTGGAATGCCGCGAGGCGTCTGGAATAGTGATCGCGTACCAGAAGAAGCAGGCCACAATGCGAACAGGTTGCAGGCTGCGTCGTCACGTTTTCGGTGATGCCCTTGCAATGGACGCATTGGATGCGGCGCGCCAGGGAGCCGCGGTGCTCGGTCTGGATCGCGGTGTGGTCGATTCCGGCTTCGAGCGCCGCCTGCATGGCCTGGCCGATCAGTCCCTCGGTGCCGGCGAGATACAGACGAAGGCCCATATGCGCGTTGGCCAGCGTCTGCTTCAGCCGTGGGAGGGCGCTGGCGAAGGAAGGCCCCTGGTAGAATTGCGCCGGCTTCAGCGCTTCGAGCGCGGCAACATGTCCGCCATCCTGGCCGGGGATGAAGATGATGTGGGCATCGGCAAAGAAACCATCGGGCGCCCTGGCGGCCAGGTCTGATATCGCCAGCGCTCCTTCTGCATCCGCCACGAAAAGATGGTGCTTGCCGGGCTGCGGGGACAGGGTTCCGTAGACCGGCCGGCTGATGATGCTTTTCGCTGCCATTCTCTTAGTATGCCTCAGCCTTTCGCCGTGCGCTTGGTCTTCTTCGGATCATCGAATGGAAGCGGCTCAGCCGTCGCGCTGATGGCGCCGCTCTGGTTGCGGATCTCAAGCCTGGTGCCCTGGACGGCGCAGTCGACGTCGAGCCGGGCGATGCCCATCGATTTCTTGACCAGCGGCGAATACATGGCGCAGGTCACCACCCCGACCTTTTTGCCGTCGCGATAGACCGGTGCGCCCTCGTCGGCCGGCTCCTTGCCTTCGAGCAGCACGCCGAAGATCTTGAAGCGTTCCTTGCCCTTGAGGCGGTAGTGCTCCTCGGCGCCGCGAAAGCCTGTTTTGCCGGGGCTGACGGTGAAGTCGAGGCCGAGTTCCCACAGCGTATCGCCGGGGCCTTCGTTCTCGAACGGATATTTCTGCGAATTATCGTACGGGTAGAACAGGAGGTAACTCTCGACGCGCAGCATGTCGAGCGTGGTGAACCGGCACGGGATGATGCCGGCGCTCTTGCCCTCGTCGAGGATGGTGTCCCAGATCGTGCCGGCATCCTGGCCACGGCAGAAGATCTCGTAGCCGCGTTCGCCGGTGTAGCCGGTGCGCGAGATCATCACCGGCAAACCGAACAGCCGGGTCTGCATGTGGTGGAAATAGTTGAGGTCGCGAATATCAGGCACATGCTTTGCGAGATAATCGACTGATGTCGGCCCCTGCAGCGAGAGGTCGTGCAGATTGTCATCGAAACGCAGCGATACATCGCGGCCCATGGCTGCCCGCTGCAACTCCTCATGGCCGGTGCCAGAACCGTGCACAACCATCCAGGCATTCGGGCCGGTGCGGTAAAGGATGCAGTCGTCGGTGAACTTGCCGGCCTCGTTCAGCATGCAGGCATAGGCCGATTTGCCGGGATAGATCTTTTCCACATCGCGCGTCGTCGCGAGGTCGATCAGATGCGAGGCATACGGCCCGGTGATGTGGACCTTCTTCAGGCCCGACACATCCATCAGCCCGGCCTTGGTGCGGATGGCGACATACTCCTCGTCGGCGTCCTTGTCGTAGCTCCAGGCGGTGCCCATCCCGCTCCAGTCTTCGAGCTTCGAACCGAGCGCGCGATGGCGATCCGCCAAGGTCGAAAATCTCCAGGATGCGGTCATGGACTTGCTTCTCCTCACACGATTGCCGGCGTTTCGCCGCTCTAGGGCACTGAGGCCCGGCGACGGTCCGCGCCATATTGACTCAAAACTCCAAAAGCGCGCAATACTAAGATGCAAAAAGTTTTACTCAGAGGCAAGGAACGCAACTGAACCGAGGGGACATGAAATGGAAGGGAATCTCAACGCTCTAACGACCATTTTCACGGAATTCTATTACTGGGTGACGATCGTCATGATGTTCCTGATCCATGTCGGGTTCTGCATGTACGAGGTCGGGGTCTCGCGTCGACGCAATCACCTGAAAACGCTTATGAAGAACGCGATGGCAATCCCGCTCGTCACGATCACCTTCTATTTTTTCGGCTGGTGGATCTATTTCGGCTTTCCCAATGGGCCGGGCATCACCGGCGGACTTGTCACCGCACCATTTGCCGAACCATGGAATCCGCTGATGGGCACCCACCTCTCAGGTGTCAATCCAGGCGAGACGGGGGTCACCCCTACCGATGCCGCGCTGTGGCATCGCCTCAACGGCGTGTTCTGGGGCGCCTTCCTGCTGTTCTCCATCACGACGGCGTCGATCATCTCGGGTTCGATCATAGAACGCGTGCGCTCGGGTGCGTTCTGGGTTGTCGCCGTGCTGGTCGGTTCGGTCCTGTGGATCCTCGACGCATCCTGGGGCTGGCATCCGCAAGGCTGGATGGTGAAGCTCTGGGGCTATCATGATGCCTATGCGTCGGGCGTCGTGCACGCGATTGCGGGCGGAGCGGCGCTCGCCTTTCTCATCGTGCTGGGGCCGCGCATCGGCAAGTTCAGGCCCGACGGCACGGCGCGCGACATCCCGCCCCACAATGTCTGGCTGGTCACGATCGGCCTGTTCCTGATCTTCACCGGCTTCTGGGGATTCTATGCCGCGTGCAACATTCCGCTGATCAGCCCGGCCACGATTGCCGGCCAGATCACCGGCGAAACCTGGACGGCGACCAACATCTATCTCGCGCCGACCACGCTCTCGGCGATCACCTTCAACTTCCTGATGTCGCTGTCGGGCGGTATGCTGGCCGGCTATATCGTCTCGAAGGGCGACCCCTTCTGGACGTTCTCGATGGGGCTTTGCGGCATTATCTCGGCCTCGGCCGGCAACGACCTTTATCACCCGATCCAGGCACTGCTGATCGGCGCGATCGTCCCGACCATCTGCTACAAGCTGCATTATTTCGTCGAGCGTCGCTTCAAGATCGACGATGCAGTAGGCGCCGTTGCCGTGCACGGTTATGGCGGATTCCTCGGGGTCGTGGTGGCGGGCTTCATGCTGTGGGGACAGCCGTCCTCGCCCTACGAGGGCTTCGCCCACATCAACCCGATCGGTAATTTTGCAGGCGCGGTGTTGATGTTCGTGCTCGGCTTCGTACCCACCTTTGTCGTCTGCAAGATCCTCAGCAGCATGAACCTCCTGCGCGTACCGGCGAAGGTCGAACTCGAGGGCGTCGACTTTGCCCTCAATCATGCATTCGAGGCGTCGGTCCGCGAAGTGGGAACCGCCGAAAAGGCCATGATCAAATAGTCAACGGGCAAGGAGAACCGCAATGTCTACCAATGGAATGGAAAGCTGGGCTGTGGACCTCAAGGACGTCGGCGCGATCTACCCATTTCAGGGTTCCGAAGTCGTGATGGTGATCATCGGGCTCGTCTTCTGGATCGGATGGCACGTCCTCCAGACGCGCCACGAGAGTGCTGAGATCGAAGCCGATATGGCAGCGGATCGCACTGGAGAGGAAACCAGAAAGGCGATCGACCGCCATTAAGCCGCAGCCGGGGGGGGGGGGGGGGGGGGGGGGGGGGGGGGGGGGGGGGGGGGGTGAAAAAAAAAAAATAAATGTTTTATTATATATAATAATAAGTATTAGGAAAACAAAAAAA
>NZ_JBVVQU010000015.1:0-105810 GCF_055811555.1 Mesorhizobium sp. WSM4813 | reverse complement strand
CACCACCCCCCCCCCCCCCCCCCCACCCCCCCCCCCCCCCACCCCCCAACACCCCCCCCCCCCCCCCCCCCCCCCACCCCACCACCCCCCCCCCCCCCCCCCCCCCCCCCCCCCCCCCCCCCCCCCACCTCTCCCCCCCCCCCCCCCCCCCCCCCCCCCCCCCCCCCACTTGTCCAATAGGAAAAAAACTTTCATGTGAGTTGAATTCACTTCGTGAAGCTGCTAGCACCGAAATCACACCTCACTCGGGAGCCTGACATGTGCGGAATCGTCGGACTGTTTTTGAAGGACAAGTCGCTCGAGCCCCAGCTCGGCTCGATGCTTTCGCAGATGCTGATCTCGCTCAGCGATCGCGGTCCCGACAGCGCCGGCATCGCCATCTACGGCGCGCCAACAGGCAACGAGGCCAAGATCACCATCCAGTCGGCAAAGCCGGAGCGCGACTTCCGCGGTCTCGACGCCGAACTGGCCAAGGCGATTGGAGCCCCGGTCAGCATTGCGGTGAAGTCGACGCATGCGGTCGTCAGGACCACGCCCGGCAAGATCGATGAAGCGCGCGAGGCGATCCAGGCGCTGCGACCGGAAGTCCGCATCATGGGCGCTGGCGACGTCGTTGAAATCTACAAGGAAGTCGGATTGCCCGAAGCGGTCGTTGATCGCTTCGACGTGCGCAGCATGACCGGCACGCATGGCATCGGGCATACCCGTATGGCGACGGAATCGGCTGTCACAACGATGGGCGCGCATCCGTTCTCGACCGGCGCCGACCAGTGCCTGGTGCACAATGGCTCGCTGTCCAATCACAACAATGTCCGCCGCGAGCTGATCCGCGAAGGCATGAAATTCGAGACCGAGAACGACACCGAAGTCGCCGCCGCCTATCTCTCCTCGCAGATGGCGCATGGCAAGAATCTCGGCGAGGCGCTGGAAGGCACGCTGAGCGACCTCGACGGCTTCTTCACCTTCGTCGTCGGCACCAAGAACGGCTTCGGCGTGGTGCGCGACCCGATCGCCTGCAAGCCCGCCGTCATGGCCGAGACCGACCAGTATGTCGCCTTCGGCTCGGAATATCGCGCGCTCACAAAACTGCCCGGCATTGATAATGCGAGGGTCTGGGAACCCGAGCCCGCAACCGTCTATTTCTGGGAGCATTGAGTTCATGCCGGCAATCAACGTCTCCAAGGCACTCGACCAGAGCCATGCGTCACGGGTCTTCGACCTGGCCGAGATGCCGCTGCGCGAGCTCAACCAAGCGCTTCATAATTTGACCCCCGGTTCGAACGAGACCGCCTGGGAAGTGCTCAACCCGAAAGGCAGCCATTCCGTCGCCGTCGGCGTTGACCAGCCGGTCACGATCGATGTCCGCGGCAGCGTCGGCTATTATTGCGGCGGCATGAACGACGGCAGCACCATCACCGTGCATGGCTCGGCTGGACCCGGCGTCGGCGAAAACATGATGTCGGGCTCGATAACGGTCAAAGGCGATGCCAGCCAGTATGCCGGCGCCACCGGCAGGGGCGGGCTGCTGGTCATCGAAGGCAATGCGTCGTCGCGCTGCGGCATCTCGATGAAGGGCATCGACATCGTCGTCCATGGCAATATCGGCCACATGTCGGCGTTCATGGCGCAGTCCGGCAATCTGGTGGTGCTGGGCGATGCCGGCGACGCGCTCGGCGATTCCATCTATGAGGCGCGGCTGTTCGTACGTGGCAAGGTTGAAAGCCTCGGCGCCGACTGCATCGCCAAAGAGATGCGGCCGGAGCACCTGGAATTCGTGCAGGGCCTGCTCGACCGTGCCGGGGTGACCGGCGTCAAAGCGACGGAATTCACCCGTTACGGTTCGGCGCGCACGCTCTACAATTTCAACATCGACAACGCCGACGCGTATTGAGGCTCAATGACCTATCGCAACCCGCCGACGACGCCCCGCAAATCCGCGACGTTCGACGACTACACGCTTTCCGAGATCCGCCGCGCTGCGGCGACCGGCATCTATGATATTCGCGGCGCCGGCGCCAAACGCAAGCTGCCGCATTTCGACGACCTGCTGGTCCTCGGCGCCTCGATCTCGCGCTATCCGCTGGAAGGCTACCGCGAGCGCTGCGACACCGGCGTGGTGCTGGGTTCGCGCCATGCGAAAAAGCCGATCGAGCTGAAAATCCCGATCACCATTGCCGGCATGAGTTTCGGGTCGCTGTCCGGCCCGGCCAAGGAAGCGCTTGGCCGCGGCGCGACGCTGTCCGGCACCTCGACGACCACCGGCGACGGCGGCATGACCGAAGAAGAGCGCGGTCATTCCAAGACGCTGGTCTACCAGTACCTGCCGTCGCGCTACGGTATGAACCCGCGCGACTTGCGCCGGGCGGATGCGATCGAGATCGTCGTCGGCCAGGGCGCCAAGCCTGGCGGCGGCGGCATGCTGCTCGGCCAGAAGATCTCCGACCGCGTCGCCGAAATGCGCACGCTGCCGAAGGGCATCGACCAGCGCTCAGCCTCACGCCATCCCGACTGGACCGGGCCCGATGATCTCGAAATCAAGATCCTGGAACTGCGTGAAATCACCGACTGGGAAAAGCCGATCTACGTCAAGGTCGGCGGCGCGCGGCCCTATTACGACACAGCGCTTGCGGTGAAGGCAGGCGCAGATGTCGTCGTGGTCGACGGCATGCAGGGCGGCACCGCCGCAACCCAGGAAGTGTTCATCGAGAACGTCGGCCAGCCGACGCTTGCCTGCATCAGGCCGGCGGTGCAGGCGCTGCAGGACCTCGGTATGCACCGCAAAGTACAGCTGATCGTCTCCGGCGGCATCCGCAACGGCGCCGATGTCGCCAAGGCGTTGGCGCTTGGCGTTGACGCGGTGTCGATCGGCACCGCCGCACTTGTCGCGCTCGGCGACAACGATCCGCGCTGGGAGGCGGAATACAACGAGCTTGGCACCACCGCCGGCGCCTATGACGACTGGCATGAGGGCCGCGACCCGGCCGGCATCACCACGCAGGATCCCGAACTGATGATGCGGCTCGACCCGATCGCCGCCGGGCGACGGCTGGCCAACTACCTGAAGGTGATGACGCTGGAGGCGCAGACGATCGCGCGCGCCTGTGGCAAGAACAGCCTGCACAATCTCGAGCCCGAAGATCTCGTCGCGCTGACGATCGAAGCCGCCGCCATGGCCGGCGTACCGCTGGCCGGCACCAACTGGATACCGGGGAAGAACGGCTTCTAAAGATATCAACTCACCAAAAATACCATAAGCGAGGAACTATAATGGGGAACGATCTCGCCGCATTCGCCAAAGAGAACGGCGTCAAATATTTCATGATTTCCTACACCGACCTGTTCGGTGGTCAGCGTGCCAAGCTGGTTCCGGCGCAAGCCATCGCCGACATGCAGAAGGACGGTGCCGGCTTTGCCGGCTTTGCCACCTGGCTCGACCTGACGCCGGCGCATCCCGACATGCTGGCGGTGCCGGATCCGGATTCAGTCATCCAGTTGCCGTGGAAGCCGGAAGTCGCCTGGATTGCCGCCAATTGCATCATGGACGACAAGTCGGTCGCCCAGGCGCCGCGCAACACGCTGAGGCGGCTGATTGACGAGGCGGCGGGCGACGGTATGCATGTCAAGACCGGCGTCGAGGCCGAGTTCTTCCTGATCTCGCCGGACGGCAAGACGATTTCCGACGAATACGACACGGCGTCAAAGCCCTGCTACGACCAGCAGGCGGTGATGCGCCGCTACGATGTCATCGCCGAGATCTGCGACCACATGCTGGCACTCGGCTGGGGGCCCTACCAGAACGACCATGAAGATGCCAACGGCCAGTTCGAGATGAACTGGGCATTCGACGATGCGCTGGCGACGGCCGACAAGCATTCCTTCTTCAAGTTCATGGTCAAGTCCGTTGCCGAAAAGCACGGCCTGCGCGCCACCTTCATGCCGAAGCCGTTCCCCGGCCTGACCGGCAATGGCTGCCATGCCCACATCTCAGTGTGGGACAAGGACGGCAAGACCAATGTCTTTGCCGACAACGCCATGGAGCTCGGCCTGTCGGCGAAGGGCAAGAATTTTCTCGGCGGCATCATGAAGCATGCCTCGGCACTTGCCGCGATCACCAACCCAACCGTCAATTCCTACAAGCGCATCAATGCACCGCGTACCATTTCGGGCGCAACCTGGGCGCCGAACTCGGTGACCTGGACCGGCAACAACCGCACCCACATGGTGCGCGTGCCCGGCCCCGGACGCTTCGAGCTGCGCCTGCCCGACGGCGCGGCGAACCCCTATCTGCTGCAGGCCGTCATCATCGCCGCCGGCCTCGACGGCATCCGCTCGAAGGCCGATCCCGGCAAGCGCTACGACATCGACATGTACCAGTTCGGTCATACGGTGGAGGGTGCGCCAAAGCTGCCGCTCAACCTGCTCGATGCATTGCGCGAGTTCGAAAATGACAAATCGCTCAAGGCGGCGCTGGGTGAGGAATTCTCGTCGGCTTATCTAAAGCTCAAGCACCAGGAATGGAATTCCTATGCTTCCCACTTCACCCAGTGGGAGCGCGACCACACGCTCGACATCTGATCCGGAATTGTTGCACGCCCGGCCCGAAACAGGTTCATGAAATACTCGATCTTCTCCCTCGCCCGGGCGGCATTTTCCGGCCACAAAAACTGGCAGCGCACTTGGCGCGACGCCAGCCCGAAGGATCACTACGACGTGGTGATCATCGGCGGCGGCGGCCACGGCCTGGCGACGGCATGGTTCCTGGCCAGCGAATACGGCATCAGGAATGTCGCCGTGCTCGAAAAAGGCTGGATCGGCTCCGGCAATGCCGGCCGCAACACCACCATCATCCGCTCCAATTACGGGCTGCCCGGCAATACCGGCTTCTACGAGCTGTCGATGAAGCTGTGGGAGCGCATGGAGCAGGACCTCAACTACAACACCATGGTCAGCCAGCGCGGTGTCATCAACCTCTACCATTCGGACGCGCAGCGCGACGCCTATGCGCGGCGCGGCAACACGATGCGCATCAACGGCATCGACGCCGAATTGCTCGACCTGGCGGCGATCAAGAAGATGATGCCGTTCCTGAACTTCGACAATGCACGCTTTCCCGTGCAAGGCGGCCTCTTGCAGCGGCGCGGCGGCACGGCGCGCCATGACGCGGTAGTCTGGGGCTATGCCCATGCGGCGAGCGCGCTCGGCGTCGACATCATCCAGAATTGCGAGGTGACAGGTTTTTCGCGCGACGCCAACGGCAAGGTGACCGGCGTCGAGACTTCGCGCGGCAAGATCGGCGCCGGCAAGGTCGGCATGGCCGTCGCCGGCAGTTCGTCGCGCGTTGCGGCGATGGCCGGGCTGCGGCTGCCGATCGAGAGCCATGTGCTGCAGGCCTTCGTCTCCGAGGCGATCAAGCCGCTGATTCCAGGCGTCATGACCTTCGGCGCGGGCCATTTCTATGTCAGCCAGTCCGACAAGGGCGGGCTGGTCTTCGGCGGGGACATAGACGGCTACAATTCCTATGCCCAGCGCGGCAACATGCCGGTCATGGAAGACGTCTGCGAGGGCGGCATGGCGCTGATGCCGATGATTGGCCGCGTGCGCCTGTTGCGCCAGTGGGGCGGCATCATGGACATGTCGATGGACGGTTCGCCGATCATCGACAAGACGCCGGTGGACGGGCTCTATCTCAATGCCGGCTGGTGCTATGGCGGCTTCAAGGCGACGCCCGGCTCCGGCCTTGTCTTTGCCCATCTGCTGGCCCGCGACGAACCGCATGGGGAGGCCGCCAGATTCCGCCTCGACCGATTCCGGCGGGGCGCGATGATCGATGAAAAGGGCGTCGGCGCCCAACCGAACCTGCACTGAGGACGGTCCAAAAAGCATGCGTATTGTCTGTCCCTTCTGCGGCGAACGCGAACTCGGTGAATTCATCTATATGGGAGACGCCAAGCCGCTGCGGCCGGCAGCCGGTGGCTCGGAAGACGAGGTGTTCGACTACGTCTATCTGCGCGACAATGTCGCCGGTGCGATGAACGAACATTGGTACCATGGCGGCGGCTGCCGGGCCTGGCTGAAGGTCGCCCGCAACACGCTGACGCATGAGATTTCGTCGGTCGAACCGGCGGCGGGTGTCGGGGCGAGGCAGGTAGCAAAATGAGTATTCTTAGCCATCTCAGCGCCGCCCCTCATCCGCCTGCCGGCACCTTCTGCCCGTATAGTGACGGGGAGAAGGGAGATGGCCGCAACGTCGGCGCCCTTCCTGCTACGCTGGAGATTGGCGAAACCCTCAGTGAAGGCCTCCTTCTCCCCGTCACTATACGGGGAGAAGTGCCCGGCAGGGAGATGAGGGGCAGCGCGGCGTTCTTGCATGAAGGCCGCCAACCGTGATCTCCAGCCAGCCCCATCGTCTCGCGTCCGGCGGTCTCATCGACCGCTCGGCGCCGCTGAATTTTCGCTTCGACGGCAAAACCTTTGCCGGCTTCGAGGGCGACACGCTTGCCTCGGCGCTGATTGCCAATGGCGTCAAGCTGGTCGGCCGCTCGTTCAAATACCATCGGCCACGCGGCATACTGACCGCAGGCTCGGAAGAACCCAACGCGCTGGTCGAGCTGCGCACCGGCGCGCGGCGCGAGCCCAACACCAAGGCGACCACGGCCGAACTTTATGACGGTCTGGAAGCGGCCAGCCAAAACCGCTGGCCGTCGCTGCGCCACGATGTGATGGCGGTCAACCAGCTGTTCGCGCCGATCTTCGTCGCCGGCTTCTACTACAAGACCTTCATGTGGCCGGCAAAATTCTGGGAAGCGGTCTATGAGCCAGCAATCCGCCGCGCCGCCGGTCTCGGCCGCGCAGCTGGCGTTGCCGATCCCGACCGTTACGACAAGGCGTGGGCGTATTGCGACGTATTGATCGCCGGTTCCGGCCCGGCAGGGCTGGCGGCAGCGCTCGCCTCGGGGCGTAGCGGCGCCCGCGTCATCCTGTGCGAGGAAGATTTTGCGCTTGGCGGCCGCCTGCTTGCCGACGGCGGCACGATCGACGGCATGCCGGCGGCCGAATGGACCTCCCGCACGCTGGCCGAGCTCGCGACGCTGCCCGACGTCCGCATCATGAACCGCACGACGCTGTTCGGTGTCTATGATGGCGGCACCTATGGCGCGATCGAGCGGGTCAACGACCACCTGCCGTCCCCGCCCGAACACCAAGTGCGCCAGCGGCTGTGGCGGATTGTGGCCAAACGCTGTGTCGTCGCCGCCGGCGCCATCGAACGGCCGATCGTCTTTGCCGGCAACGACACGCCCGGCGTGATGATGGCTTCGGCGATGCGGGCCTATATCGAACGCTACGCGGCAACCCCTGCAAAGAGGATCGCGCTGTTCACTAACAATGAGGATGGCTGGCGCACGGTCGGGACGGCGCTTGGCGCGGGATTGCAGATCGCCGCCGTCGTCGATGCACGCCCCGACGCGTCCGCCGCGCATCGCGCGCTCGCCGCCAAAGCCGGCTTTCCCGTGTTGAACGGTTCCGTCAGCGGGGTCGACGGCGGCAAGGACGGCGTCAGGAAAATCTCCGTGGCGCTCGCCGGCGGTGCACGTGCCGAGGTCGAAGCGGACGGGCTTGCCGTGTCCGGCGGCTGGAACCCGGCTGTCGGGCTGACCTCATATCATCACGGCCGGCCGAAATGGCAGGACGATATATCGGCCTTCGTGCCGGACGGTGCCCCTTCGGGCATGGTGGCCGCCGGTGCCGCCAACGGCGCCTTCGGCCTCGGCGCCTGCCTGCGACAGGGATTCGCCGCCGGTGTGGCAGCGGCACAAAGTGCCGGACACAGCGGCAACGCCGGGGCTCCGCCAGTCGCCGACGATGAGGCCTTTTCGCTGACCCCGCTCTGGCATGTCGCCGGCAAAGGCAAAGCCTTTGTCGACTACCAGCATGACGTCACCGCGTCGGACATCGAGTTGGCGCAGCGCGAAGGCTTTGAATCGGTCGAGCATCTCAAGCGCTATACGACGCTCGGCATGGCCACCGACCAGGGCAAGACCTCGAACGTCGCCGGCCTCGCCATCATGGCGGCGGTATCTGGCAAATCCATTCCCGAAACCGGCACGACGATCTACCGTCCGCCCTATGTGCCGGTCGCCATCGGTGCCTTCGCCGGTCACCATCGCGATGAGAACTTCCATGCGACAAGGCTGACGCCGTCGCATCACTGGGCAGCCGAACAGGGCGCGGTGTTCGTCGACACCGGCCTTTGGAAGCGCGCGCAATGGTATCCGCGCGCCGGCGAGAAGGACTGGCTGGAATCGGTCACCCGCGAGGTCAAGGCCGTGCGCTCTGGCGTCGGCTTCTGCGATGTCTCGACGCTCGGCAAGATCGACGTGCACGGACCGGATGCCGGCGCCTTCCTCGACCGCGTCTACATCAACACCTTTTCCAGTCTTGCTGTGGGGAAAGCTCGCTATGGGCTGATGCTGCGCGAGGACGGCATGGTCTATGACGATGGGACCACGTCGCGGCTGGCCGAGGACCACTATTTCCTGACCACCACCACCGCCAAAGCCGGACCGGTGATGCAGCACCTCGAATTCTGCCGGCAGGTGCTGTTTCCTGAACTCGACGTGCAGCTGACCTCCGTCTCCGACCAGTGGGCGCAATTCTCGGTCGCCGGGCCGAAGACGCGGGAGTTGCTGAAACAGATAGTTGATGAATCCGAAGACCTGTCGAACGAGGGTTTTCCGTTCATGGGCGCACGCGAAGTCACGCTGCGCGGCGGCCTCAAGGCGAGATTGTTCCGCATTTCGTTCTCCGGCGAGATGGCGTTCGAGATTTCCGTTCCGGCCCGCTACGGCGACGCGCTGGCGCGCAATCTGATGCTAGCCGGCAAACAATTCGGCGTGACGGCCTATGGCACCGAGGCGCTCGGCGTCATGCGCATCGAAAAGGGCCATGTCGCCGGACCGGAGCTGAACGGCACGACGACGGCCGCCGATCTCGGCTTGGGCAAGATGATGTCGGCCAAGAAGGATTTTATTGGCCGCGTCATGGCCGGGCGCGAGGCGCTCGTTGCGCCGGACCGGCAGGTGGTGGTCGGCGTCAAGCCGACGGACAGAGCGCGCCGCCTGCGCTCCGGCGCGCATATCATTCCGAAGGGCGAAATACCGGGTTCCGCCAACGACCAGGGCTATGTCACCTCGGTTTGCTTCTCGCCGACGCTCGACCAGTGGATCGGGCTGGCGCTTGTCGAGCGCGGCCGCGAGCGCATCGGCGAGATCGTCCATGCGCACGATCCGCTGCGCGGCGAAGACTATGACGTCGAGTTGTGCAATCCCGTCTTCTACGATCCGGATGGAGGGCGCCAGCGTGGCTGAGTTTTCGTGGATTTCTCGCAGTCCCCTGAAGCATGTTCTCGTTGTGGGCGCCTATGGCGCGCGCGAGGTCGCGCCGGGCATTTCGCTCACTGAAGTTCGCAATTTCGACCTGATCCAGGTCATGGCGCGGCGCGGCAAAGGGGCGGAACTGGCAAACGCCGCCAAGGCCCGTTTCGGCATGGCGGCTCCGGAAGTGCCGAAGGCGGTCAGCGTTTCGGATGTGACGCTCATCTGGTCGGGACCGGATCAGTTCTTCGTTCTGTCGAAGGGCGGCAAGCATACGATGGACCCGTTGCGCCAGGCGTTTTCGCAGTCCGCCTCGCTTTCGGACCAGTCGCATGCGCGCGCCTTGATCAGCGTCGCGGGAACCAAGGCGCGCACCATGCTGGCGAAATTGTCGTCGATCGATCTGCATCCGGCGGCGTTTTCGACCGGCACTGCCGCCGCGACGTCGATCGACCATACCAGCGTCAATCTCTGGCGTGGCGATGACCGGCCGGATGGGCAGGCGGTGTTCAACATTCTGGTATTTGCAACCTTCGCGGAAAGCCTGTGGCACACGATGCTCGACGCGGCCGCCGAGTACGGCGTTGATATCGGGCATTCCGCGGAATTGGGGTAGCGTTTGCCTCTTCCCTTCTCCCAAGGGAGCCTGTTGCACAGTTGCGAGCGGAAGCGCCGCGCCACCTTCACCTTGCCAAATCCGGCCTTGCCGCCTATTCTTGCTGCTAAAATAATTTCACGCACAGGCAAAGTTGTTTCTCAAGGACATAGGGTCGAGATGAGCCAGTCGCCCTACCCCGCCGTCGCAGCCGGACCGCCCCGGCCGAGCCTTATCCTCAGGCCCGGCCAGATCGCGTTGCCGGCCGGCATGGAGCGCTATTCCGTTCAAGGCAATGGCGCGGTGCTCATCGACGTCGAGGCCGGCGACACGATCAGTGTGCGCAATGTCGAGGGCGGGCAGGCTTGCGAATTGCTGGCATGGGACAAGGGCGGCGCGACCGATGCCGGCATTTTCGGCGAGAAATCGAACAGCAATGCCGCCGGCATCAAGGCGCTGCTGGCCGATGGCGACGACAACCTGGCCGCGCTGCGCCTAGGGCTGGAGCGCCGCCAAGTGCAGCTCGACCAGCCAGCGGCGGTTCGCGTTTTCGGCGGCGCCACCCCGGCCGGCACCGAACAGGGTTTTACCGTCGCCCGCAATGGGTCGATGCTGATCGCCGCTCCGGGTGGGCCGATGCTGGTCGACGGCCACGACACGGCGACACCGCTCAGCGTCATCATCCGCCGCGCCACCATCCGTCCGGTGGCGAAGTCGCAATTGGGCGATCCCCTAGCCGATCCGGTGCTCGACCTGCGCGTCCATTCGGCGACCGCGGAATCCTACTTCGTCAAAGCCGGCGACTATCTGCAGATCATCGATGTCGACGGGCGCCAATGCACCGACTTCCAGTGCTTTTCGGCGCGCAAGCTCGACAAGGGACGTGATCATCCGCTCGACGTGACGACGACCCGCACGCTGATGGGCTCGAGCTATCCGATGCCCGGCCTGCACTCGAAATATTACGATCAGGACATGGAGCCGCTGGTCGAGGTGGTGCAGGACACGTGCGGCCGGCATGATGCGTTCGCGCTCGCTTGTGCGGCCAAATATTACGACGACATCGGCTATCCCGGTCATCCCAACTGCTCGGAGAATTTCAACCGCGCGCTCGCCGATAGGGGTGTAACGCCCCGCGCCGGCTGGATGGCGATCAACTTCTTCTTCAACACGGCGATCGACGCGCATGGCGTCATGGTTTCCGACGAGCCATGGTCGCGGCCGGGCGACTATGTGCTGCTGCACGCCTTGACCGACATCGTCTGCGTTTCGTCCGCCTGTCCCGACGATACGACGCCGGCCAATGGCTGGAACCTGACCGACATCCATGTGCGGACCTATTCCGGCCAGCACAAATTCTCGCGAGCGATCGCCAGACGCATGACGCCCGATTCGGAACCGAAAATGACCCGCGAGACCGCTTTTCATTCGAGCTTTGCCAAGCACACCCGCAACTTCGTCGAGTACAGGGGCTATTGGCTGGCCAATTCCTTCGCCAAGGAGAGCCCGATCGACGAATACTGGGCCTGCCGGCAGGCCGCCGTGATCATGGACCTGTCGCCGCTGCGCAAGTTCGAGGTCACCGGCCCGGATTCGGAAGCGCTGCTGCAATACACGTTAACCCGCGACGTGAAAAAACTCGGCGTCGGGCAGGTTGTCTATTCCGCCATGTGCTACCAGCATGGCGGCATGATCGACGACGGCACGCTGCTCAGGCTCGGCAAGGACAATTTCCGCTGGGTCGGCGGCGACGATCTTTCCGGCGAATGGCTGCGCGAGACGGCAATGAGTCTCGGCCTCAACGTGCTGGTGCGCTCGTCGACCGACCAGATGCACAATGTCGCCGTGCAGGGACCGAAGAGCCGCGACATCCTAAAGGAGATCATCTGGACCTCGCCACTGCAGCCGTCGATCGAGGAACTCGAATGGTTCCGTTTCGCCGTCGCCCGCATCGGCGGCGGCAACGGCATTCCGGTCGTCGTTTCGCGTACCGGCTATACCGGCGAACTCGGCTACGAGATCTGGTGCCATCCGCGCGACGCCGAAAAGGTGTTCGACGCCATCTGGGAGGCCGGCCAGCCGCATGGCTTGAAGCCGATGGGGCTGCAGGCGCTCGACATGGTGCGCATCGAGGCCGGGCTGATCTTTGCCGGCTATGAATTTTCCGATCAGACCGATCCGTTCGAAGCCGGCATCGGCTTCACCGTGCCGCTGAAGAGCAAGACCGACGATTTCATCGGCCGCGAGGCGCTGATCCGGCGCAAGGAAAACCCGCAGATGAAGCTTGTCGGCCTCGACATCGACGCCAATGTCGCGGTCGGCCATGGCGATTGCGTCCATGTCGGCCGCGCCCAAATCGGCGAGGTCACTTCGGGCATGCGCTCGCCGGTGCTGAACAAGAACATCGCGCTGGCGAGGCTTGATATCACCCATGCCGCGATCGGCACCGAGGTCGAGATCGGCAAGCTCGACGGCCACAGCAAGCGGCTGCCGGCGCGCGTCGTCGCCTTCGCCCACTACGACCCGCAAAAAACCAGACCGCGTTCCTGACGCCGGTTTCAAGGATCGCGAATGGCGCAGCAAGCCATCGCGTGCGAAGTCGATTTCTCGCCTGAAATCAGCTGGCTGCGCGCCCCGCCGGCGCGTGTTCCACATCTGCGATGTGCACAGCTTCACAAAACACTTGACGTGAAAGCGTGACGGAGCAATCTTCACTGCCAAGAAAAAAATACTACTGAGCGGAAACTCCCGAGGTCGTTCGACGCGTGCGTTGGTGACGCATCGCATGGTTTCGGCCGTCGCCGATGGGGAACATCAAAATGGGGAATTCATATACATGAGCACGATAGTCTCTGCCCTGGTGCCGCCTGCCGAAGGGCAGCTGCACCGCAATATCGATTGGCGCGGCGCCTTCTGGGTAGCAAGCGGCGTTCCCGCCCTTGTCCTGTTTTCGATCGGCGGCATTGCCGGCACGACCGGGAAGCTGGCCTTCCTGATCTGGACCGTGTCCATGATCATGGGCTTCCTGCAGTCCTTCACCTATGCAGAGATCGCCGGCCTGTTTCCGAACAAGTCCGGCGGCGCTTCGATCTATGGCGCCACCGCCTGGCTGCGTTATTCCAAGTTCATCGCGCCGCTCTCAGTGTGGTGCAACTGGTTCGCCTGGTCGCCGGTGCTGTCGCTCGGCTGCTCGATCGCCGCCGCCTACATCCTCAACGCGCTGGCGCCGGTGCCGCTGTTTACGGACACCTCGCCGGAAGTCCTTGCCTATATCGCCGCTAATGCTGGTGCGAGTGCCGCCGACGCCATCACGGCGGTGACCGCGGCTGCCACACCAGCGATCCGCACCTGGACGCTCTACGGTCACACGCTGGGTCCGGTCTCCTTCACTTTCAACGCGACCTTCTTCATCGGCGCACTGCTGATGCTGATCATCTTCTCCATCCAGCATCGCGGCATCCTGGGCACGGCCAACGTGCAGAAATATATCGGCCTGTTCGTCATCATTCCGATGCTGATCGTCGGCGTCGTGCCGATCGTCACCGGCCAGATCGACTGGGCGAATTTCTCGCCGCTGGTGCCGCTGGCGGCCGCCTACGCGCCCGAGCCAGGTGCCTGGAATATCGCCGGCTGGACGCTCGTCCTTGGCGGCATGTTCATAGCCGCCTGGTCGACCTATGGCTTCGAGACCGCCGTCTGCTATACGTCCGAGTTCAAGAACCCCGGCACCGACACCTTCAAGGCGATCTTCTATTCCGGCCTCCTGTGCATGCTGCTGTTCATCCTGGTGCCGTTCACCTTCCAGGGCGTACTCGGCTTGAACGGCATGCTGGCCACCCCGATCGTCGACGGCTCCGGCGTTGCCGATGCCCTGGCCGGGATGGTCGGCGGTGGACAGCTGATCCATAGCCTTCTGGTGATGCTGATGATCCTGGCCCTGGTGCTGTGCATCATGACGGCGATGGCGGGTTCTTCGCGCACGCTCTACCAGGGCTCGGTCGACGGCTGGCTGCCGCGCTATCTCAGCCATGTCAACGAACACGGCGCCCCGACCCGCGCCATGTGGACCGACCTGATCTTCAACCTGGCCGTGCTGGCCATCGCTTCGGCCGACGCGACCAGCTTCTTCTTCATCCTCGCCGTGTCGAATTGCGGCTACATCATCTTCAACTTCCTCAACCTCAATGCCGGCTGGATCCATCGCATCGACAACGGCCATATTGCGCGGCCGTGGAAGGCACCGAGCTGGCTGCTCGGCCTCGGCGCCATCCTTGCCTATGTCAACATGATCTTCATGGGCGCCGGTGCAAAGATCTGGAACCCGATGGCGCTGTGGGCAGGACTGATCACGGCTGCCCTCATCATCCCGGTGTTCTGCTTCCGGCATTACATCCAGGACAAGGGCAAATTCCCCGACCACATGCTGACCGATCTCGGCATGACCTCATCCGATCTCGCCGTCAGAAAGGCGGGCATCCTGCCCTACCTGACGCTGATCGCCGGCGTCGTGGTGATGCTGCTCGCCAACTGGCTGTTCGTCATCTGACCTCCGCCTCAAGGATCGAGCGCGCGATAATTCACTCCGCTTGGGTTCCTCGCCCCCACGGAGAGGGGGGAGCCGCGCTCTACGAAAGCCCCCTCTCCGGCCGCTTCGCGGCCACCTCTCCCCCGCTTCGCCAGGGCGAGGAACCCAAGTCTTGATATGGTTCCGATTGGTACCGATGACCCGCCGCCGAGGCGGGATTTTTCGTTTGATGCCATATCCCGCGTGAGACTCAATCGATCTTGATGAACACACCCTTGGTGTTGAGATACTCGTCGAGGTGCTCGGCACCGCCCTCGCGGCCGTAGCCGCTCATCTTGTAGCCGCCGAAAGGCACGGCCGGTTCTATGGCGTGATAGGTGTTCACCCAGACCGAGCCGGCGCGGATTTTCCTGGAAAGCTGGTGGGCGGTAGCGAGATTTTCGGTGAAGATCCCGGCAGCAAGACCGTAGGGCGTGTTGTTGGCCCGCTTGACCGCCTCGTCGAGCGTATCGAACGGCAATGCCGAGATGACCGGCCCGAAGATTTCCTCGCGCGCGATCCTCATGTCGTCCGAGACACCGGCAAAAACCGTCGGCGCGACGAAATTGCCGGCGGCCAGCGCGCCCTCCATAAAGCGTTCACCGCCGGTGACGAGGGTCGCGCCCTCCGCCGTGCCGGCCTCGAGATACGAGGCGACCCGTTGCAGCTGCTTTTCGGAGACGAGCGGGCCGATTTCGGTTGCCGGGTCGATGCCGTCGCCGATCCTGAGATCCTTGGCATAGACCGCCAGCCGCGCGACGAACTCATCATGGATGGAGCGTTCGACGAACAGGCGCGAGCCGGCGATGCAGATCTGGCCGGAATTGGCGAACACCGACATCGCCGCCACCGGCACCGCTCTGTCGAGATCGGCGTCGGCGCAGACGATGACCGGCGACTTGCCGCCGAGCTCCAGCGAGACGCGCTTGAGGTTGCCGGCCGACGCCCGGACGATCGACTGACCGGTTGCCGTCGAGCCGGTGAAGACGATCTTGTCGACGCCCATATGCTCGGCAAGTGCTGCGCCTGCCTCGGCACCGGTGCCGGTCACGATGTTGACGACGCCTGGCGGAACGCCAGCCTCGTTCATGATGTCGGCGATCAGAAGCGGCGTCAGCGGCGCCTCTTCGGAAGGTTTCAGCACCACCGTGCAGCCGGTGGCAAGCGCCGGCCCGATCTTCCAGACCGAAGCGGCCGTCGGTGCGTTCCAGGGGATAATGGCGCCTACGACGCCGACCGGCTCCTTGCGCGTGAAGGAGACGATTTCGCCCGGCAGCGAGTTCTCGACCGTCTCGCCATGCAGGGACGTCGCCATACCGGCGTAGTAGCGCAGCATACCGATGACGCGGTTGCGGTTGGCCAGGGAGCGCACGATCGGCATGCCCATGTCGGTCGTATCCGAGCGGCTGATCTCCTCCCAGTGCTTTTCGAAGAGGTCGGCGATCCTGAGGAGCAGCACCTGCCGCTCATAGGGCTTATATCGGCTCCACGGCCCGTCGAAGGCCCTGCGCGCCGCGGCCACCGCCAGCTCGATATCCTGGCGGTCGCCGCGCGGCACGGCGGCAATGACCGCGCCGGTGGCCGGATTGCGGGTCTCCATGGTGCGGCCCGAACGGGAGCCGACCCAGGTGCCATCGACGAACATCTGGCGGTGACGTCCGTCGATCGGCTGTAGCGGCGCCACCGGTGTCTGAGCTACGTTCATGACGGTCCTCCTCCGGCGCTCCTGCGGGTGGGCGGATTTAACCCCTGGACGTCACGTCTGCCAACAGCTCTATTCGGCCGCCAGAGCCAGCCGCGGCCTGTCGTCGTTTTCTGCCAGCTCCGGCTCGGCCGCCTGCTCCGCATCCTCGGCCTTCTTGCGCTCCCTGCCGAAGAACAAGGCATAGCCTGCCGGAAGGACGAGGATGGTGAGCACGGTGGCGACGAGGATGCCGCCCATCATGGCATAGGCGAGAGGACCCCAGAAGACGCCGCGCGAAATCGGGATCAGCGCCAGGACCGCTGTCAGCGCGGTCAGCATGATCGGCCGGAAACGGCGGACCGCCGAGCCGATGATGGCCTCCGAGCGTTCCATGCCGGCCGCGATATCCTGGTCGATCTGGTCGACCAGGATGATCGAGTTGCGCATGATGATGCCGAGCAGCGCGATGACGCCGAGGATGGCGACGAAGCCGAACGGCGCGCCACTGATCAAAAGTGCCGCCGCCGCGCCGATGATGCCGAGCGGACCGGTCGCCAGCACCAGCATCGCCTTGCCGAAATGCTGCAGCTGGATCATCAGCAGCACGACGATGACGGCCAGCATGATTGGAGCTTTCGCAGCAATGGAGGCCTGACTTTCGGCCGAATCCTCGGCGCCGCCCTGGATCTCGATGTTGTAGCCGGGTGCCAGGCCGTCGCGCAGGCCTTGCATCTCGCTGTACATTTTCATGACGACATCGTTCGGCTGCACGCCGTCCGGCAGCGTGGCGCGCACGCTGATGGTCGGCAGGCGGTCGCGCCGCCACTCGACGCCTTGCTCCAGTACGGGTACGACCTTGGCGACCTGCGACAGCGGCACAAAGCCACCGAAATCCGTCGGGACAGAGACGGAGTCGACCGCCGACAGCAGGTGACGGCTTGCCTCCGGCTCACGGGCGACGATCGAAACGGTCTCCTCGCCGTCGCGGAAATCATCGAGCGGCGCGCCCGACATGCTTGCCTGCAGCATCTGGCGGATGCGCTGCGAGGTGACGCCGAGCGCACGGGCCCGATCCTGGTCGATCACCAGCTTCATCTCGGGCACCGGCTCCAGCCAGTCGTCGTGGACGGCTCCGAGCAGCGGATTTGCCTGGAATTTCGCCTTCACCTCGTCAGCGATGCGGCGCACCTCCTGGCGGTCCGGGCCCATGACGCGCATCTGCACCGGCCAGCCCGTGGGCGGCCCGAGGAACAGGCGGTCGACCTTGGCGCGGACCGACGGGAAATCCTCGGCCAGAATGGTGCGCAGCTTGACGATCAGCCGCTCGCGGGCCGGTTCGTCATTGGCCATCACCAGAAGCTGGGCGAAATTCGGATTGCGAAGCTGCTGGTCGAGCGGCAGGAAGAAGCGCGGCGCGCCCTCGCCGATATAGGTGGCGATGAAGCGCTTGTCCTTGTCGTCCATCATCCTGGTTTCGAGCGCCTTGGCCTGCGTCTCGACTTCCTTGATGCTGGTGCCCTCCGGCAGCCAGAGGTCGACAAGAATTTCCGGACGCGACGACTGCGGGAAGAAATTCTGCGGGATGAACTGGAACGCCCACAGGCTGGTGGCGAAGGTCACCAGCGTCATCACCAGCACGATGATGCGGTGGCGCACGGACCAGCCGACGGTGGCGCGAAGCCGGCGGTAGAAGCGCGTGTCGAAGACATCGTGATGTTTGCCGGCGTGTTTTCGCTGCTTGAGGATCATGTGACCGAGCCACGGCGTGAAATAGACCGCCACGAACCAGGACACGACCAGCGCGATACCGACGACGTAGAACAGCGTGCGCACATACTCGCCGGCCGTCGAGGCCGCGAAGCCGACCGGAATGAAGCCGGCGGTGGTGATCAGCGTGCCGCTCAGCATCGGGAAGGCCGTCGAGGTATAGGCGAAGCTCGCCGCCTCGATCTTGACCAGCCCTTCCTCGAGCTTGCGCTCCATCATCTCGACGACGATCATCGCGTCGTCGACGAGCAGGCCGAGCGCGATGATCAGCGCGCCGAGCGAAATGCGCTGCAGATCGATGCCGATCTCGTACATGATGGCGAAGGTGGCGGCCAGAACGAGCGGAATGGTGATCGCGATCACCAGGCCCGAACGCCAGCCGATCGTCAGGAACGAGACGACAAGCACGATCAGCAGCGCCTCGCCAAGCGCCTTCATGAACTCGCTCACCGCTTCCCGCACGACTTCCGGCTGGTCGGCGATCTGATCCACCGAAACGCCGTAAGGCAACGCTTCTTCGAAGCGGTGAAAGGTCGCCTCGACCTCCTTGCCGACATCGGTGACGTTGAAGCCCTTGGCCATGACGACGCCGACCTGGACACTGTCGTGGCCGTTGAAGCGGTATTTGCGCTGATAGGGGTCTTCGAGGCCTGTGGTCACGGTTGCGATGTCACCGAGGCGCGTCACCTGGTTGCCGGCGCGCAGGCGAAGTTCGCGGATGTCCGCCGCCTCCGTCACGTTGCCATCGACCGAGATGCGCACCGAACGCTGGCCGGTATCGACCGAGCCTGCCGGATCGACATTGTTCTGGCCCTTGATCGCGTTCTGCAGATCGGTGAGCGTCAGGCCGCGCTCGGCAAGCACCTTGGACGAAACGTCGATGTAGAGTTTTTCCGGTTGGTCGCCGATGATCACGGCCTTCTCGACGCCGGGCGTCGTCAGCAGCATGTCACGCGCCTGGATGGCCAGTTTCTTCAGCTCGGGATAGCTGTAGCCGTCGCCGCTGATCGAATGCAGGGTGATGAAAGTGTCGCCGAACTCATCGTTGAAGTAGGGCCCAAGCAGCCCTTGAGGCAGCTCATTGGCGATATCGCCGACCTTCTTGCGCACCTGATAGAAGGCGTCCGCGACCTGCTCGGGATTGGTGTCGCCTTCCACCTGCAAGGTGATGATGGCGCTGCCGGCGCGCGTGTAGGAACGGACGAAATCGAGATGCGGCGTTTCCTGCAGCTTGCGCTCGATCTTGTTGACGACCTGGTCCTCCATCTCCTGGATCGAGGCCCCCGGCCATACCGCCTGGACGACCATGACGCGGAAGGTGAAGTCCGGGTCTTCCTTCTGGCCCATGCGCATCAGGCCGAGCGCACCGGCGACGATGATCAGGCCGAACAGGAACCGCGCGATGCTCGGGTGCCCGATCGCCCAGCGCGAAAGATTGAAGGGCCGCTTTTCATTGGTGTCGGTGGTGTCGGTGGTCATAGCGCCAGTCCATCTGTCTGATCGTCAGCGCACGCACATGGCATGCCACGGAACTTCTAATGCTGGCTTCCGGGCGGCGAGGCTTTCCGAGCGGAGAGACACTCATCGCGGTGGGGCGTGAGGATCGATGTGTGGGGGGTTACATCGACCTCACGTCTCGACAATCGGGCTCCTGCCGCCCGGAAACCATGAACCGCTTGACCTCGCGGCTTGCGCCGATGCGAGGAAAAGCCGTCTTATTCTTGGCCGTCAGCGCACGCGCTTGGCGGCGTCGCCATCGTCGTCCGCCGATGCGGACTGCTGAACTGCATCGCCGGTGAGCTTGACCTTGAGATTCTCGGTCATGAATTGCGTGCCCGCCGCAACGACGACGTCGCCGGGGCTCAATCCTTCGGCAACATGCACGCCGTCGGCGGTGAATTCGGCGACCTTGATCGGACGCGCATGGACGGTCTCGCCATTGCGGTCCACGGTCCAGACGATCTGCTGACCTTCCTTTTGCGCCAGCGCGCTCAACGGGATCGATACGCTCTGCGGGCTGTTGTTGGCCGCCGAAGCCTCGATGTTCGCGGTCATGCCGAGAAGCACGCGCGGATCGTTGGGCAGGCTGACGCGGACGGCAAAAGTACGCGACTGCTGATCGGCGCTGCCGGCGACTTCACGGACCTTGCCGTCGAGCGTCAGCGCGTCGTCGGACCAGAAGCTTGCCTTGACGTTCTTGCCCGGCTTGAACTGGGCGATATCCATTTCCGGAACGGCGATCAGCACTTCCTTTTCGCCATCGACGGCAACGGTCACAACCGGCGTGCCGGAGCCGACGACCTGACCGACATCGGCGGTGACCGACGTGACGATGCCGTTCCTGTCCGCCTTGAGGTCGGTGTAGAGGACCTGGTTCTTCGCCTGGTCAAGCGATGAGCGGGCGGAATTGCGGGTGGCGACCGCCTGATCATAGCTGAGCGTCGCCTGTTCGAGCTGTGATTTCGACGCAAAGTTCTTGGCAAACAACTGTTCTGCGCGACGGCGGGCAAGGCCTGTCGTCTCGACCTGCCGCTCGGCCGCCTCGAGGCTGGCCTCGGCACTGTTGACCGAAAGGTCATAGTCGGCCGGATCGATGCGGGCCAAAACGTCGCCCGGCTTCACGCGCTGGCCGATGTCGACCAGGCGCTCGGTGATCTTGCCATTGATGCGGAAGCCAAGATTCATCTCGGTGCGGGCGCGCACCGATCCGGAATAGGAAAGCTCACGGGTATCGTTCGCCTTGGCGATCTCGACGACCTTGACCGGCCGGACGGTGTCCTTGACTTCCACTTTTTCTTGCGAGCAGCCGGCGAGCCCAAGCGCCGCGACGACGACCAGAGCTGGACCAATGGCCGGCAGCCTGTTCATGATGGATTTGGACAAAGGCACTTGCGTACTCCCGAACTGGATATGGATTGCGACATCGCCGCCCGACAGGCGGAAACGGTCATTTCTTCAAAGCCCTGATGGCAAACTCGATAAGCTCGTCCGGCATCGCCCGATTCTTCTTGGCAAGGCACTGGGCGACCATTTGGGGGTGACAGAGGGTGATGATAGCGGCGCCGAAACACCGCGAAGCGACTTCCGGGTCCTGGTCGGCAAACTCGCCTGCTGCGATTCCCTCGCGGATCACCTCCTCCACCAAGCCGCGGATCCTGTCGATATGCCTCTCGATGACATGCCAATCGCGTTCGATGGCCACGACCACCATTTCGTGCACCTTCTCCTGGTCGAGCATGGTGTCGCGGGTCCACTGATAATGCGTTTGCACGTAGCGGCGAAGCCTTTCGCTTGCCGTTCCGGGACTGTGACAGGCGTCGTAGGTCAGTTGATAGCAGGTAGCGAGCATACGGCCGCAAACGGCCTGGTGGATCTCAACCTTGGAGGCGAAGAAACGGTAGATGTTGGCCGTCGACATGCCGAGTTCACGCGCTATGTCGGCGACGTTGGTTTTGCCGTAGCCGTAGTGGCGGAACAGTCGCTCTGCGCAATCGAGGATGCGCGCGACATTCTCCTGCCGGACCATGTCGGCCGTATCGAGGGTGTCATGCATCATTTATCATTAGCTCATTACGAGTGACGAATTTTGAATTTCGTCACTCGTAATTCGAAATCGCCTGCCTGTCAACATGTGATGTTACCTTTCTGGACGACCGGTGACATCTGTAGACACAACCTGGGCGTGAACAGCGTTAACGAAGCCTGCTGCGGGCCGTGCACAGGCACCCCGCCGGTCCTTCAAGATCCATCTTCGGCGCTCTGCGGCTCAGGTGATCGGCGTCTTATTTTGTTCGAGACGTGCTCCGCAGCGCGCAGCTATGCGCTACCATTCAAGCTGTGGAGATATGGCAAGCTGTGTAGGAGATATGGAATGACCGTACTACGCATCGTCACGAATATCGCAACAGACAGCATTCCGGATGTTCGGAAGTTCTATACCGACTTGTTCGGGCTCGATGCCGTCATGGACCACGGCTGGCTGGTCACGCTGGCGTCCAGGGAAACAACCATCCCCCAGCTCAGCATCGCCAGCGAGGGCGGCTCAGGCACCCCGGTGCCCGATCTGTCGATCGAGGTCGACAATGTCGACGAAGTGTACCTTCGCGCAAACGAGATCGGTTGCAGAGTGGTCTATGATTTGACCGACGAACCGTGGGGCGTAAGGCGTTTCTTCATTGCCGACCCGACCGGCAAGCGGCTCAACGTGCTCTCGCATCTTCGCTAGAGATTGTTCTGCAATGCGCGACATTGGCGGCCTTCCAAACATTCAGCCGAACGACTGAAATGGGCCCGCGGCCAGCGGAGGAAAACATGAGCAGAACAATTCCATTTCATTTCGTCGATGTCTTCGCGGTAGAGCCGCTGACGGGCAATTCACTTGCGGTGGTCGACGGCGGTGGCGAGTTGGCGCTCGAGCTCATGCAGAACATTGCCCGTGAGTTCAATCAGTCCGAGACCACCTTTGTCCTGCCGGCGACCCGGGCGGAAGCCGATTGGAGGTTGCGCTCTTTCACGCCGAAAGGCGTAGAGGTTTTCGGTGCAGGCGGCCACAATACGTTAGGGGCTTGGTGGTGGCTCGCTGCAGCGGGGCGGCTCGATCTGGGCGATGGCCCAACATGGTTTCACCAACAGATCGGCGACTTGGTATATCCATTGGCTATCTGGCAAAGCCGAGGGAAACTCGAAAAGATCATTATGCAGCAAGAAGCCCCGGTGGCCGGCCGGCAGCTCTCAAACCTTGGCTTTCTTGCCACGGCACTCGGCCTTAATACTGAAGAAATAGCCGCGGACGTCGTGCCTTGCCAGGTGGTCTCGACCGGTGCTGCCCATCTCCTGGTGCCGATCCGCGATCGCGAAGCCGTCGACCGGATTTCGCCGGATGCCAAACAGCTTTTCGACCTGCTCAACGAGGTCGGTGGGGAAGGCTGCTACGTCTTCTCACTCGACCCGCGACAGCCCGAAACCACAGCGTATGCACGCTTTTTCAACCCGACTGTCGGCATTTCCGAGGATCCGGCAACCGGTACGGCGGCTGGTCCGCTCGCCGCACATCTCGTTGCACACGGTCTTGCACAGCCCGGCGTAATCAAGATCGAGCAAGGCACAGCGCTCGGACGTACCAGCATCATCGAGGTAGACGTAGATGCCGGCTCGGTTAGCGTTTCCGGACGCGGCATCGTGGTGGCGAGCGGGGCATTTTCGATCTAGTCGAAGGTTGCAAATCCGGTTGCCGCGGCGAACCTGTGCCCGTCCCAAGCTCGCAGCAGGTGGAGGCTCGCCATTTTGCGCGGCTGTGCGGGTGACGTGGTCTGCCGCTCGCCTTCGACTTGGATCCGCTTAGGTAGCCGATCTGTTTAGCCTGTTCAGGCTTTCGCCCAGTATGACAAGCGCGATGCCGAGCAGCGCAATGTCCTTGATCAGGAACTGACCGGCGGGACCGAGCGCGGGAAAGCCGAGCGCAGGCTCCCAGATCGGCAGGGCAACCATGATAGAACAGGTGACCAGGAAAATCAGCGCGGCCAGTGCCCCGCCGGCGATACCGGCGCGCGCCGACCAGGGGCAGGCAACCAGCAGAAGCGCGGTCGCGATCTCGACGACGCCAAGCACATAAGAGGCACCGGCTTCACCAAATACCGGATACATCCAGGCGAGCCAAGGCGTGCCGCCGATCAGCGGCCTCAACGCCTCGATCTCAACAGCCGTGAACTTCATCCCGCCGATCATGAGAAGCGGCAGTATGACCCCGATCAGGGCGAGGATCCGCCCGGCTTTGCTGACCGCGGTGTTCTCCATCGGAATGCTCCTCCTGCTAGATCTTCTTCCGTCAGCTTGGTTCTGTATCGAGGACGATCGGGAGGCACTCGATCCGACACTGAGGGATCTTTTTGCTCCGTTCATGCTGGGCTTAGCTGGGCCAACAATGATCTGACACCGATCAACGAGTCCTGACCTACCTACCCCTTCGCCATCTCCCTCAGCCGGAACTTCTGGATCTTGCCGGTCGAGGTCTTCGGGATTTCGGCGAAGATCACCGCTTTCGGCACCTTGAAGCGGGCGAGCAGCGCGCGGCAGTGATCGGTGATCTCGGCTTCGGTCGCCCTCCTGCCCGGCTTCAGCTCGACATAGGCAACCGGTACCTCGCCCCATTTGTCGTCGGGCCTGGCGACGACGCCGCAGGAGGCGACGGCAGGATGCTTGTAGAGCGCCTCTTCGACCTCGATCGATGAGATGTTCTCGCCACCGGAAATGATGATGTCCTTGGAGCGGTCCTTAAGTTGGATATAGCCGTCGGGATGCATGACACCGAGGTCGCCTGAATGGAACCAGCCGCCGGCGAAGGCCTCGTCGCTCGCCTTGCGGTTCTTTAGATAGCCCTTCATGACGATGTTGCCGCGGAACATGACCTCGCCGATCGTCTCGCCGTCGGCCTGCGTCTCCACCATCGTCTCGGGGTCCATCACCGTCAGATCCTCGAGCGCGGCATAGCGCACGCCTTGCCTGGCCTTCCTCGCCACCCTGAGACCCTTGTCCAGCCCGTCCCACTCGCCATGCCATTCGTTGACGACGGCCGGGCCATAGGTCTCGGTAAGGCCGTAGAGGTGAATGACCGCAAAGCCTGCATCGGCCATGCCCGACAGCACTGCTTCCGGCGGCGGTGCCGCGGCCGTGCTGAAGGTGACCGTCTGCGGAAATTGCCGCTTGTCCTCGTCGCTGGCATTGATCAGCACCGACATCACGATCGGCGCGCCGCACAGATGGGTGACGCCATGATCGGCAATGGCGTCATAGATCGGCTTCGGCCGCACCCAGCGCAGGCAGACATGGGTGCCTGCCTGCACGGCCAGCGTCCATGGAAAGCACCAGCCATTGCAGTGGAACATCGGCAGCGTCCACAGATACACCGCATGCTTGCCCATGCCGGCATGGATGGTGTTGGCGTAGGCCATCAGTGCCGCACCGCGATGGTGATAGACGACGCCCTTCGGATTGCCTGTGGTGCCGGACGTGTAGTTGAGCGAGATCGCGTCCCATTCGTCGTCGGGCATCGACCAGGCGAAATCCTCGTCGCCGCCTGCGACGAAGTTCTCGTAGTCGAGCGTGCCGATCCGCTGGCCCTTGTGATATGGGGCGTCGGCAGCGTATTCGGGATCGTCATAGTCGATGACCAGCGGTTTTACCTTAGCCAGCGCCAGCGCCTCGCTGACGACATTTGCGAATTCGAGATCGACGACAAGCACCTTGGTTTCGGCATGGTCGAGCTGGAAGGCGATGACCGCGGCGTCAAGGCGGGTGTTGAGCGAATGCAGCACCGCCTTGGTCATCGGCACGCCGAAATGCGCTTCCAGCATCGGTGGCGTGTTGGACAGCATGACGGTGACGGTGTCGCCCTTGCCGATGCCGCGCTTGGAGAGCGCCGAGGCAAGCTTCAGCGACCGCCGCCAGAAATCGCGATAGGTTGTGCGCTGGCGACCATGAATGATGGCGACATGGTCGGGAAAGGTCTTTGCCGCCCGCTCGAGATAGCTGAGCGGCGTCAGCGGCTGGTGATTGGCTGGATTCCTGTCGAGATCCTGTTCGTAGGGATTGCCCATCCCGTCCTCCCCATGTTTGTCGAACGCTTCGGGACGCTGACGAGCTAGGCCGCCTCAGCTACTCCTGGCGCCCCTGCCCGCCTTCACCTTCTGACCATAAAGCATTGAAGTCGCGATGCCCTTCGATGATGTTCGCCACCTCGAAGCAATCGCCGTGATAGCGGGAGAAAATGATGCATCCCCGGAAAGCGAAACTCCGGATGTCCCGCCGGAGATCGGGACGAGCACGACCGATCGTTGCCTGCAAGCTCGCCAGATCACGGCATTTCTGGCGCAGAGCATCCACAAATCGCCGGCCAAGCACCAAGCTGCCGCTTTCGCGAGTGACGTATTCAAAGATATTGACCAAATCTGTCTGCACCGACGGCAGCATGCGCAGCCTTGGCACTCCTAGAAGCCTTCCTTTGCGAGTTGCTCAGCCTTGGTTTCCATGGCCGCGTCAATATCCTGCTCGGTCGCTTCGCCGCCGTCGGCAAACGATTTGTCCAGCATGGCACGCAGCGCCTTCAGCTTTTCCTCGCGTTCCTCGACTAGGCGCAGGCCCTCGCGCACGACTTCGCTGGCAGAGCCGTAGCGGCCACGCTTCACAATGTTGGATACAAAGGTCTCCCAGCGGTCTCCCAGTGATACGTTCATTCTCAAACCTCCTGTTTGGTAAAAATGGTACTGTAATAACAATGAATGCGCAATTACTGACATTGGTATATGAACGGAATTCCCGACCTGCTTCGTCAACGTGAAAAAGCGACCAACGTCCTTACTCAATTTGACTTTTGTCGAGAGCCATGAATAATGTCAGCGAGGAGATGGCATGGCGATCCGACCGGCAGAACAGCTTATTCACAAGGCCGCCTGGCTCTACTATGCCCACGGCCTGCGTCAGGACCAGGTGGCCAGCCAGCTCAAGATTTCCCGGGCCTCGGTCGCCATGTATCTGCGCAAGGCGCGCGAGACCGGCATCGTCAACATCTCGACCTCGACCCAGCTTTTCACCGACGATGTCATGGCGCGCAAGCTTGAAGACGCATTCAAGCTCGATGCCGTCTGGATCGCGCCGGAAAACGGCCATGTCGCCGATGCGTCTACCGACATCGCGGTGCTGGCGGCCAGCGTCTTTCTCGAACTGATCAAGAAGGGCGACCGCATCGGCGTCGCTTGGGGCCGGACCATCTATACGATCGCCGACATCATGTCCTATGCCGATCTGCAGGATGTCACGGTGGTGCAGCTCTGCGGCAATCTCGGAGCCCCCTATTCCTACCGGCCCGACCAATGCACCATGGAAATCGCGCGCCGGCTCAACGCCAAGGGGCTCAACTTCTATGCGCCGCTGGTGCTGACGACGGAGGAACTGGCGCGCGGCCTGCGCGCCGAGCCGGTGATCCGCGAGCAGTTGTCGGGCATCAGTGCGTGCAATCTGGCGCTTTACTCGGTCGGCACCGTCGACGCCGACAGCCATGTCGTCAAATGCGGCGCGCTGACTGCGAGCGAAATGGATGTGCTGCGCCGCGCCGGAGCTGCCGGCGTGATCGCCGGGCAGATCATCGACGCGCAAGGCAAGGCGCTCGACTGCAGCTACAACCGGCGGATCATTTCGGCGGAGCTGTCATCGCTGCGCAAGATTGAAAAGCGCCTGGTGGTGGTGCAGGAGGACAGCAAGTTCGCACCGCTGGTGGCGGCGATCGCAGGTGGGCTGTGCACGCATCTGGTGGTCGGCGCACGGATGGCGCGACGGCTGCTCGACCATGCCGGACCGGTAGCGGAAAAGGTCGCCTAGATACGCAAACGCCGCCGCGGGCGCATTGTCATCAAGGCGTCGCGGCATTCCTGTTCACAAACAAGAGAAATCGGACGAAGCGAACATGAAGAACCTGTGGAATGATGGCGACGCGGAGAAAATCGTTGCCGACTATGCAAACAAGGGCGTTGCCCGCGACCTGGCGCTGCGCGTCTATACGACCAGGCTTCTGGGCGGCGAACCGCGGCTTGTCCTGCATGGCGGCGGGAACACATCGTGCAAGACGAAGGCCACCGATCTTGTCGGCGACGAATGGGACGTGCTCTGCGTCAAGGGCAGCGGCTGGGACATGGGCGTCATCGAGCCGCAGGGCCTGCCGGCGGTCAAGCTCGGCGCGCTGCTCAAGGCGCGCTCGCTCAAAAAACTCTCCGACGAGGATATGGTCGCCCTGCAGCGGGTGAACCTCATTGACCCGTCTTCGCCGAATCCTTCGGTCGAGACGCTGCTGCACGCTTTCCTGCCGCATAAATTCGTCGACCATACGCATTCGACCGCCGTTCTGGCCATTGTCGACCAGGACGACAGCGAGGCGCTGAGCAAGAAGGTCTTCGGCAATAAGATGGGGTTCGTGCCTTATATCATGCCGGGCTTCGACCTGGCGAAGGCGGCGGCCGATGTCTTCGATGCCGACCCGACGGTCGAAGGCCTGATCCTCGACAAGCATGGCATTTTCACTTTCGGCGACGATGCCAAGCAGGCCTACGACCGAATGATCCATTATGTGAACGTCGCCGAGGATTTCATCGCCAGCCACGGCAAGCCGCGCGCCGAAAAAGCGGCCTTGCCGGCCAGGCTGGCGAAACCTGCGGATATCGCGCCGATGCTGCGCGGTGCGGTGGCGGTGGCGCGCGGCGAAGGCCGCTTCGATCGCATGATCAGCGATTTCCGCACGTCAGAGGCGATCGTCGATTTCATCAATTCGGCCAGGATTGCCGACTATGCCGGGCGCGGCGTGTCGACGCCCGACCTGTCGATCCGCATCAAGACCGGACCGATGGCGCTGCCGGCGCCCGACGCCGACAAGATCGGCGACTACAAATCCGTCATCCGTCAACATGTCGAGAAATTCGCCAAGGACTATCGCGCCTACTTCGAAACCAACGACGCGCTCGACGATGTGAAGCGCACGATGCTCGACCAGATGCCGCGCCTGACGCTGGTGCCCGGCCTCGGCATGTTCGGCCATGGCCGTACGCTCAAGGATGCGAAGATCGCCTCCGACGTCGGCGAAATGTGGATCGAGGCGGTGCGCGGCGCCGAGGCGGTCGGCAATTTCCGCCCGCTGTCCAAAGCCGACCTGTTCCCGCTCGAATACTGGTCGCTGGAACAGGCCAAGCTCGCCTCGAATAAGCCGAAGCCGCTGACCGGCCAGGTTGTGCTGGTCACCGGCGGCGCCGGCGCGATTGGTGCCGCCACCGCAAAGCTGTTTGCCGATAATGGCGCCCATGCTGTCGTCGTCGATCTCGACGCGTCAAGGGCGACGGAAGCGGCGAAGAAAGCCGGCAACAGTTCGATCGGCATCGGCGCCGACATCACCGATCCAGAGCAGATGCGCGCTGCGTTCGACAAGGCGGTCGCCGTCTTCGGCGGCCTCGACATTCTCGTCTCGAATGCCGGTGCGGCCTGGGAGGGCAGGATCGGCGAGCTCGACGACGCCACCTTGCGCAAGAGCTTCGAGCTCAATTTCTTCGCCCACCAGTCGGCGGCACAGAATGCGGTGCGCATCATGCTCGAACAGGGCACCGGCGGCGTGCTCCTGTTCAACACCTCCAAGCAGGCAATCAATCCGGGTCCGAAGTTTGGCGCCTACGGCATACCGAAGGCGGCAACGCTGTTCCTGTCCAGGCAGTATGCCCTCGACTACGGCGCCTATGGCATCCGCTCGAATGCCGTCAACGCCGACCGCATCCGCTCAGGGCTTTTGACCGACGCCATGATCGCCAGCCGCTCGGGCGCGCGCGGGGTGTCGGAAAAGGAATATATGGCGGGCAACCTGCTCGGCCAGGAGGTGACGGCCGAAGACGTGGCCCAGGCCTTCCTGCATCAGGCGTTGGCCGAGCGGACCACCGCCGATGTGACGACGGTGGACGGCGGCAACATCGCGGCGGCTTTGAGGTAGGCTCAAGAACAGCCCAGACGCGAAAAGAGCGGCTCGAAAGCCGCTCTTTTCTGCCATCAAAAAAAGCTATTTGGCGTTCGGGTTCGGCATCCAGGCCGGCATCGCGACATCGGCATGGGCGAACTGCGGCAGCTTGGCCGAGAGGTCTTCCATGTTCTTGATGTCCTTGTCGAGGAGGTCCTTCTGGGTGATCAGCGTCGGCGGCACGATGACATTGTGGCCGGGGTCTTCGCCGGCCAAAAGCTGCGCCAGCGCGCGCACCGAAACCTGACCGACGACGGCGGGATTGGTGGCGGCGGTTGCCGCCCAAGCGCTGTCGGGCTCGCGCATCGCAGCGATGTCGGAGGTCGAGATGTCGGCCGAATAGATCTTGATGTCCTGGGACAGACCGGCCTCGTCGACGGCGATCTTAACGCCCTTGGCGAATTCATCATAGGGCGCGAACATCACCTTGATATCGGGGTTGGCCGACAGCACCGAGCGGGCCTGGTTGGCGACGGAATTGGCGATCGGATTGTCGAGCGTGCCGAACATCGCAGCCTCGTTGATGCCCGCATATTTCTTCTTGAACTCGACCCAGGTCTCGTTGCGGCGGTCGAGCGGCGCGATGCCGGCTACGTAGACATAGCCGGCCTTCCAGCTCTCGCCATTGTCCTTGATCGCCTGTTCGAGCGCGAGGCGTGCAAGGTCGCGGTCGGACTGTTCGATCTGCGGGATTTTGGGGTTTTCGACATTGACGTCGAAGGCTACGACCTTGATGCCGGCGTCGACCGCGCGCTGGGCGGCTTCCTTCATCGATTCCGTTAAGCCGTGCTGGATGATGATGCCCTGGACGCCGAGCGCAATGGCCTGGTCGACCATGTCTGCCTGAAGGGCGGCATCCTGACGGCTGTCGAGGACGCGCAGATCGACGCCAAGCGCCTTGGCCTGCGCTTCGACACCGGACAGATAGGCCTGGAAGAAGTCACCGGTCGAGAGATAGCGGACCAGCGCGATCTTGACGGCACCGGGTTTGTCGAACGGCGCCGGCTTGTCCTGCGCCATCGCCGGGAGCTGCATCAGCAGCGTGGCGCCGGCGAGCCCGAGTGCTGCCTTCCCCAAACGTCTTCTCGTGATCTTCATGTTGTCTCCTCCACTTGTTGAACTCAAATTTCAGCCGACCGAAAATCCTATCTGTCGAAATCCTACCTCTTGCCCCTGCCGGAAAGGGCGAAGGTGAAGACAAGGGCAACTACAAGAACCACGCCCTTGATGAAATCCTGCGTGTAGTAGGGCGCGTTCATCATCGTCAGGCCCTGCAGCAGCACGCCGACAAACACCGCACCGACGGCCGTGCCGAAGGCGTTCGGCTTGGCGGCCCCGAGGACCGCGTAGCCGATGAGCGCCGCGGCGACAGCGTCGAGCAGGAGATTATTACCCGAGGCGATGTCGCCGCGTCCAAGCCGGGCAGCGAGCAAAATGCCGCCGATCGAGGCAAAAACCCCTGAAATAACGTAGGCAGGCGCGCCGGCGAGTTCGGCAGCCCGTTCGTTGCTGCCGACCGCATACATCATGCGGCCAAAACGGGTGTATTCGAGAAAAAACCAGATCAGCACCGCAAGCACGAGCAGGACGACCACCGAAACCGGGATGAGGTTGGGGATGAAGAAATCGAAGCGGTGGCGGCCAAGCGCCAGGAAGGCGGCGCCGAACGTGCCGTTGGCGACCGAGCCATCGGGCATCGTCATGCCGGTGGCGATCGAGCGGCCCTCTGTCGGAATGCGCTGCAGGCCGACGAGCAGGAACATCATGCCGAGGGTCGCCAGAAGGTCCGGCACGCGCATATAGACGATCAGCCAGCCATTGATGAGGCCGACAATGGCGCCGATCAAGAGACAGGCGATAACCGCGACGACGGCGTTCTGCTCCAGCACCACCATGACATAGGCGGCTGCCATCATGGCACTGGTGGCGACCGAGCCGATCGACAGGTCGAAGCCGCCGACGACCAGGGTAGCAGTGACGCCAAGCGCCAGCACGCCGGTGATGGCGACCGACTGAAAGATGAAGACGGCGCTTTGCGGCGAGACGAAGCCATCGGCGGCGATGGCGAAATAGGCGATCAACCCGAACAGCAGAACGATGAAGCCATAGCGGATGGCATGGTCGCGCGCGGCTGCCATCCTTACCCAACCCGAACTCATGCCCTCTCCATTCCACGTCCCATTACCTGTCCGCCCTCACGCTGCGCTGTGCAACGGCCCGCCCGCCACTTCGGCCAGCAGACGCTCAAGGTCGATGTCGGCGTTGCGATGTTCGCCGACGATCGTCTGCTCCGATATCACCAGGATGCGATCGGCGGTCTCCAGCGCCTCGTCGAGTTCAGTGACGAACAGCAGCGTCGCACGGCCGTTCGCGCTCGCCCGCAGCTTGGCCGCGATATCGCGCCTGGCCGAAATGTCGACGCCCTGAAAAGGCTCGTCCAGGACGAACAGTTTTGCGGCCTGCGACATCCAGCGGGCGACCATCACCTTCTGCTGGTTGCCGCCGGAAAGGGCTGACATGTCGTCCTTCTCCGAGCGGCAGACGATGCCCAGTTCCCGAATCTGCTGGCGGGCGGTGGTGCGCTCGATGCCGCGCTTGAGGACGCCGAGACGCGACATCCGCTTGTGGAACGGCAGACTGATATTTTCCTGAATGTTGAAGTCGCCGACGATCCCGTTTTCGCTCCGATCCTTGGCGACGAGAAACACGCCGGCGGTGATCGCCTCGCCCGTCGATCCCGGTGCATAGGGTTTCCCGTTCAGCACCATGGTGCCGGAGAGCGGCTTGCGTACGCCGAACAGCGTCTCGGCGAGCGCGGTCTTGCCGACGCCGACGAGGCCGGTGATGGCGACGACCTCGCCGTCGCCGAGCGTCAGCGAGATCGGCCTGGAACCTTCTGCAATCCGTAACCCGTCGATTATCAGGACAGGCTTGGCCGAATTCCTGGCGACGATCCGGTCGAGGTGGATCTTGCGGCCGAGCATGGCGTTGACCGCACCTTCATAATCGAGTGGCTTACGGTCGAAGACACCTGAGATGACCCCATCGCGCATCGAGACGATACGGTCGGCAAGCCGCCTGATGTCGGACATGCGGTGCGAGATGTAGAGGATTGCGACGCCGTGCTCGCGAAGCCTGTCGAGCAGTGCGAACAGCCGGTCGGCCTCGGCGCTCGACAGAGAGGAGGTCGGCTCATCGAGGATCAGCACTTTCGGCTGGTGCGCCATGGCGCGGGCAATCGCCACCATCTGGCGGTCGGCCAGCGACAGATCGCTGATCCGGGCCTTCAAGTCGATCATCAGCCCCATGCGGTCGGCAACTGCTTTTGCCTCGCGACGCACCCGGCCCGGATTGAACAGGGTCGGCGCGCCACTGCCGCTCAGCCTGTCGAGCGTCAAATTGGTGGCGACATCGAGATCGGCGACGACACCGTCGTTGATGTTCTGATGAACGGTGACGACGCCGGCGCGGATCGCCTCCGCCGGCGTTTTTGGCGCGAAGTCCTGGCCGGCCAGGCTCATCGTGCCGCCGCCGCGCTCGTAGACGCCGCTGATGATTTTGACCAGGGTGGATTTGCCGGCGCCGTTGGCGCCCATCAGCACGGTTACTTCGCCGGCATGCAAATCGAGCGAGACGCCGCCAAGCACCTCGATCCGGCCGAAGGACTTCCTCAGCCCGTCCACGCGGAACACGGCATCATTGCCCATTCGTTCCTCCCTGACCATGACGCTAGGGACTGTTCCGGCAATTGTCAACACGATTGACAATTGCCAGAGGGCTTCCTAGCTTGGACCAACCGTGATGGCTCCACTATGATGAGAGCGCGTAAGCGGGAGGTGAGGATGACTGGGAAATTGCCGTTCGAAGCACTGTCGGTCGAAACATTGGCTTCACGCCTCGGCGCCAACGAGGCGCTGTGCTCGCACATCGGCAAGGACACGAGCCGCTGGAAGGTTCGCGAGGTCGGCGACGGCAATCTGAACCTGGTCTTCATCGTCGAGGGCGCCACGGGTGCTGCCGTCGTCAAGCAGGCCCTGCCCTATGTTCGCCTGGTCGGCGACAGCTGGCCGCTGCCGTTGAAGCGATCCTTCTTCGAGTATCACGCGCTGACGCGGCAAGAAGCGAGAGCGCCCGGTTCGGTGCCTGCGATCTATCACTTCGACGAAGGCCAGGCACTGATCATCATGGAATATCTGTCGCCGCATATCATCCTGCGGCGGGCGCTGATCCAGGGCCGGCAAATGCCCAACATCGCGAGAGACATCGGCCTGTTCATGGCCCGCACCCTGTTTCGCGGCTCCGACCTGCATATGGCGACCAAGGATCGTAAGGCCGATCTGGCGCTGTTCGCCGACAACGTCGATCTCTGCGACATCACGGAGAATCTGGTGTTCTCCGATCCCTATTTCGACGCCAAGATGAACCGGCATACGAGCCCGCAGCTCGACAGCATCGTTGCAGAATTGCGCGCGGACCGCGATCTCAAGGTCGAGGCGCAGCGGCTGAAGCACATTTTTGCGGCCAATGCGGAGACGCTGCTGCACGGCGACCTGCATTCCGGCTCGATCATGGTCACCGACACAGAAACGCGGATGATCGATCCCGAATTCGCCTTCTACGGCCCGATCGCCTTCGACGTCGGCATGCTGCTGGCCAATTTCTGGATGGCGTTCTTTTCGCAGCGCGGCCATGAGCAGAACGGAAAACGCGACGCCATGCGCGCCTATCTGCTCGACGTCACGGTCGAGACATGGTCGGTGTTCCGCACCGAGTTCTCGCATCTGTGGCGGACCGAGCGCACGGGCATGCTCTACCAGAAGAGCCTGTTCGAAGATCAGGGCGACAGGCTTGGTGCCGAACAGGCGCTCGGCCACATGCTGCATCAGCTCTGGACAGACATGCTGGGCTTTGCCGGCGTCGAGGTGCACCGGCGTATTCTGGGCCTCGCGCACAACGCTGATTTCGAGACCATTGCCGACGAGGATCTGCGCGCCACATGTGAGGCGAAGGCGCTGAAATTCGGCCGTCAGATCGCCGTCAACCGGCGCAAGATTCACAGCATCGACGAGGTCAACACGCTGGCCGCGCTGATCGAGCAGGAGAACAGGATTTGAACGTCGGCGACCGCCACTATCGCACCATCTGGCTGAGCGACGACGGGCGTTCGGTGGAGATCATCGACCAGCGCTGGCTGCCGCATAATTTCCGCGTGGAAAAAGTCGGCACCGTTGCCGGTATCGCAACGGCGATCCGTGATATGTGGGTGCGCGGCGCGCCACTGATCGGCGTCACATCAGCCTATGGCGTCGCCATGCAAATGGCCGACGACCCTTCGGATGCAGCACTCGACGGTGTCTGGGAGACCTTGCACGAAACGCGCCCGACCGCGATCAATCTGCGCTGGGCGCTCGACGAGATGCGAGGTTTCCTGCGGCCGCTTCCATCTGGACAGCGCGCCGAGGCTGCTTACCGGCGCGCCGGAGAAATCGCCGACGAGGATGTCGGCCTCAACCGCGCCATCGGCGTCAATGGGCTTGAAATCATCAAGGAAATCGCCGCACGCAAGCGGCCGGGCGAGCCAGTCAACATCCTGACCCACTGCAACGCCGGCTGGCTGGCCACCGTCGACTACGGCACCGCCACGGCGCCGATCTATCTGGCAACGGAAGCGGGCATTCCCGTTCACGTCTATGTCGACGAAACCCGACCGCGCAACCAGGGCGCTCAGCTGACCGCATGGGAGATGGCCGGCCACGGCGTGCCGCATACGCTGATCGTCGACAATGCCGGCGGCCATCTGATGCAGCGCGGCCAGATCGACATGGTCATCGTCGGGACGGACCGCACCACCGCCGACGGCGATGTCTGCAACAAGATCGGCACCTATTTGAAGGCGCTGGCCGCGGCCGACAACGACGTGCCGTTCTATGTCGCGCTGCCCTCGCCGACCATTGACTGGACGGTGGGTGACGGGCTGGCCGAAATCCCGATTGAACAGCGTTCCAGCGATGAGGTCTCGCTGGTCTGGGGCAAGACCGCGAATGGCGAGATCGCGCAGGTCCGCATCTCGCCGGAAACGACGCCCGCGGCGAACCCGGCCTTCGACGTGACGCCCGCACGGCTGGTCACCGGATTGATAACGGAACGAGGCGTCGCCAAGGCGTCGCGCGAAGGCTTGAAGGCAATGTTTCCCGGACGCTGATGATCCGGCTTCATTGACTTTCGAAAGCGGCATCAGCGAAAAGAGTCCAGCTGTCCTTATCCGTAGCAAGGCGCGGCTGCGTCTCATCCAGAGTAGCTCATCTCTGACAGCCGGCATTTTGATGGCGGCCGATTCTGCGTGGCATCTTGGTGCTCGCCTCGCCGGCACGCGGACAAGTTAAAGCGACGCGATCGTCTAACAACCTACGGCACTGACGAAGCGGGCCGCATCCGATTCCTATCCAGTTGCCAAAACTTGGTAGGGTGATTATACCACCTACTAGGATGACGATCGGCAGAGCCTCGTTGGAGATCAGGGAGTAACGGCTAGATGACAACGATTGCGCTGTTTGGTGCCGGCGGGAAAATGGGTTACCGCCTGTCGACCAATTTTCGCGGCTCTCCCTACACGGTACGCCATGTCGAGGTCAGCGACGTCGGCCGCGAGCGGCTAAAGACGGGGTTGGGCATTGGCGCGGTCAGCGCCGAGGAAGCCTTGAATGGTGCCGAAGTGGTAATCCTGGCGGTTCCCGACACCCATATCGGCAAGGTGGCGGCCAGCATCGAGGGCAAGCTTGCATCCGGCGCGATGGTCATCGTGCTGGATGCCGCAGCACCTTTCGCCGGCCATTTGCCCAAGCGGCCGGACCTGACCTATTTCGTCACCCATCCCTGCCATCCGCCGATCTTCAACGATGAGACCGATATGGCGGCCAAGAAGGACTATTTCGGCGGCGTCAAGGCCAAGCAGCATATGGTCAGCGCCCTGATGCAGGGGCCGGAGGAAGATTTCGCCAAAGGCGAAGCAATCGCCAAGATCATCTGGGCTCCGGTCATGCGGTCGCATCGCGTCACGGTCGACCAGATGGCGTTGCTCGAACCAGGCCTTTCGGAGACCGTCTGCGCCTCGCTGCTCGTCGTCATGAAGGAAGCTGTCGACGAGGTCGTCGCGCGCGGGGTCGACCAGCAGGCGGCACTAGACTTCCTGCTTGGCCACATGAACGTGCTCGGCGCCGTCATCTTCGGTGAAACCAAGGGTGTGTTCTCCGACGCCTGCAACAAGGCCATCGAGTTCGGCAAGCCGGTCTTGATGCGTGACGACTGGAAGCGGGTCTTCGAGCCGGAAGAGATCGCAGCGAGCATCCAACGCATCACCTGAGGCGAATCGCCGAAAGCCGTTTGGGTGTGGTCCACGCAGTCCCTCGAAGCTCTAACCGGCACATATCATCTGAATTAGTGATTGACTCATCATACCAGTTGGCTTAGCTGTTCGTAAGCTCGGGGCCAACCAGGCCTCGCAAGGAATTTTCGAGGCTTGGGCGAGCGGAGGACGGCTGGGGACTGGGGCGCGACGATCCGTTCAGAGGAAGCCGGCAAAACGGTTTTGAAACTGAAGCGGTCCGCGATCTCTTGTGCCGCACGACGAATTGAAATGCAGACAGTGACCTGAGTCGACCAGGGCTTTTTCAAACGGGAGGAAATCATGAAACTTACTCGCAGAATGACACTTGCGGCTTTTGCCGGCATGCTGGCGCTTGGCACCGCCGCACCCGCCTATGCGGCGGATCTCATTGCCATCATCACGCCCTCGCACGACAATCCGTTCTTCAAGGCCGAAGCCGTCGGCGCGGAAGCAAAGGCCAAGGAACTCGGATACGAGACTCTGGTCCTGGTTCATGACGACGACGCCAACAAGCAGTCGGAGCTGATCGACACCGCGATCGGCCGCGGCGCCAAGGCGATCATCCTCGACAATGCCGGCGCCGACGCCACGGTCGCCGCCGTGCAGAAGGCCAAGGACGCGGGCGTTCCGTCCTTCCTGATAGACCGCGAGATCAACGCCACCGGTGTCGCCGTCGCGCAGATCGTTTCCAACAACTATCAGGGCGCCCAGCTCGGCGCGCAGGAGTTCGTCAAGCTGATGGGCGAGAAGGGCAATTTCGTCGAGCTGGTCGGCAAGGAATCCGACACTAATGCCGGCATTCGCTCGAAGGGCTATCACGACGTAATCGACGACTATCCGGACCTGAAGATGGTGGCACAGCAATCGGCCAACTGGAGCCAGACCGAAGCCTATTCCAAGATGGAATCGATCCTCCAGGCCAATCCTGATATCAAAGGCGTGATCTCCGGCAACGACACGATGGCGATGGGCGCCTATGCCGCGCTCGCCGCAGCCGGACGCAAGGACGTCATCGTCGTCGGCTTCGACGGGTCGAATGACGTGCGCGACTCGATCGCCTCAGGCGGCATCAAGGCCACAGTCCTGCAGCCGGCCTATGCGCAGGCGCAGATGGCAGTCGAGCAGGCCAACGATTTTATCAAGAACAAGAAGTCTCCAGCCGAGGAAAAGCAGCTGATGGACTGCGTCCTGATCAATGGCGACAATGCCGCCAAGCTGGAAACCTTCGCGCTGACCAACTGAGCCGGGCGTGACATCAATCGCAAGGGACGAGCTTCCGGCTCGTCCCTTGCTTCCATTTACTGGGTGCCCTGACCGCCATGCCGAACAAGCCGACATGTTGAACAAGCTCACTTGGCCGAGCCTTGCCGCGCCGATCCTTGCCGTGACCGTCGGCATCAGCCTGACCGCCTGCAAGATCCTGCCGACACCGTCCGGGGAAAACGGCGGCAATGCCCCGGCCTTCAACGCGGACAAAATGGTCGGCGATATCTGGGCTGCCAAGGCGGTGCCCTATCTCCAGCAGAAAGCCGGGCCATTTCCCGAGGTTCACGCCCTGGCGAAAGCCGATCCTGCCGCCGCCGGCGCCAAGTATGGCAATCCGAAGAAGCAGGCGAATTCGCCGTGGACCTTTGCGGTTCGCCTCGAAGGCAAGATTGTTGCGGCGAATACACAGTCACGCGCGGCGACCATGGATGTAGATGCCAACGGTGACGGCAAGGCGGATGCGCGGGTGCAGATCGGACCCGCGATGCGTGGCACCGCGCTGCGCGACAGCCTCGACTTCATCCAGTTCAACGATTTTACCAACCAGATCGACTTCGCCCAGTTCGGCAAGGCGTTCAACATCTATGCCGACAAGACGGTGCTTTCCAAGCTGCCGCGCGAAGCGCTGGAGGGCCGGAGCGTTAGGGTTGTCGGCGCCTATGTCATGGGCAGCGGCCAGGACCTGCCGCTGGTGACGCCGGCGGAGGCAGAGATCGGGCCCAAGCCATGACTGCCACCATCGATCACGATGTCATCCTGAAGCTGGAAGACGTCTCCAAGGTCTATTCGGGCACCGTCGCGGTCAAGCGCGCGAATTTCGAGGTGCGAAAGGGCGCGGTCAACGTGCTGGTCGGCGAAAACGGCGCCGGCAAATCGACGCTGATGAAGATCATCGCCGGCGTCGAACAGCCGACGCTCGGCCGCATTCTCCTGGAGGGTGAAGAGGTTTCCTTCTCCTCGTCCGGGGACGCGGTGAACCGCGGCATCGGCATGGTGTTTCAGGAGCTGAACTTGTTCGGCAACCTGACGGTCGCTGAGAATATTTTTGCGACGCGCGAGATCACCAACCGGTTCGGCAAGATCGACAGCAGAGAACAGGAGCGCCGCGCGGCGGAATTCCTCCAGCGGCTGGAAGCCGACATCCAGCCCGAGATGCTGGTCGAGGACCTGCGCATCGGCCAGCAGCAGCTGGTCGAGATCGCCAAGGCGGTTTCGCTCGATGCGCGCATCCTGATCATGGACGAACCGACCTCGGCGCTGAGTGCAGCGGAAGTCGAAATCCTGTTCAAGGTGATTGCTGACCTCAAGGAGCGCGGCGTGGCGATCGTCTACATCTCGCATCGTCTCGAGGAACTGATCCGCATCGGCGACTACATCACCGTGCTGCGCGACGGCCGCATCACCGGCCAGGAGAAGATGAAAAACGTCGACACGCAATGGATCGTGCGGCAGATGATCGGCTCTGACGCCAAGGACTTCGCCAAGGCCGACGGCCATGTTCCGGGCGAAGAGATATTCCGCGCCGAGGGCATCTGCCTGCCGAGTGTGACCGGCGGGCTTGCGGTCGATCATGTCTCGCTGTCGCTGCGCACCGGCGAGATCCTCGGCATCTACGGCCTGATGGGCGCCGGGCGCAGCGAGCTGTTCGACTGCATCATGGGACGCCACGGCCACTCAACCGGAACGATTTTCATTGCCGGCAAGAAGGTGAAGGAGCGCGACACGACGCGACGCATCCGGCGCGGGCTGGCGCTGATCCCCGAGGACCGCCAGCGCGAAGGGCTGGTATCGATCCTGTCGGTTGCCAGCAATCTGACGCTGGCCAGCCTGTCGCGGTTTGTCCGTCTGTTCCATATCCGCGGCGTCAAGGAAAACCAGGCCGTGGCGCAGATGGTGCGGGAACTGGCGATCAAGGTCGCCGACCCGGCACAGGAGGTCTCGTCGCTGTCAGGCGGCAACCAGCAGAAGGTGGTCATCGGCAAGGCGCTGCTCACCGGACCGAAGGTGCTGCTGATGGATGAGCCCAGCCGCGGCATCGACGTCGGCGCCAAGGCTGACGTCTTCCGCACCATGCGCAAACTCTCCCGCGACGGACTGGGCATTCTGTTCGCCACCTCGGATCTCGACGAGGTGATGGCGCTGTCGGACCGGATCGCGGTGATGAGCAATGGAAAACTGACCGGCATGTTCGATCGCGCCGAGGCGACGGAAGCGGCACTTGTCGCCGCATCGGCGCTTGGCCACGGACCGGTCCCGTACACGGAGACCCACGCCCATGACTGATATCCCGGCCAAGGCTTCAGTTGCCTCGGCGTCGAGCGGCTCCGTGCTGCTGACGCTGATGAAGGCGAGGACGTTCATCGCGCTGATCGCCGTCCTGATCTTCTTCTCGATCGCGGCGCCGAATTTCCTGTCGGCCGCCAACCTGATCCTGATGTCGAAGCACGTGGCGCTGAACGCCTTCCTGGCCATGGGCATGACCTTCGTCATCATCACCGGAGGCATCGATCTGTCGGTCGGCTCGATCGTCGGCCTGTGCGGCATGGTCGCCGGCTATCTCGTGCTCAACGGCATCGACCTGCAGGTCGGCTACACGATCTATTTCAACGTCTTCGAGATCGCCCTGATCACACTTGCGGTCGGCATACTGATCGGCGCCGTCAATGGATTGCTGATCACCAGGCTGAATGTCGCGCCGTTCATCGCCACGCTCGGCGTGCTCTATGTCGCACGCGGCCTGGCGCTGCTGTCGTCCGATGGCCGCACCTTCCCGAACCTTGTCGGCAAGCCCGATCTGGGTACGACTGGGTTCGGCTTCCTCGGCGCCGGCCGGCTGCTCGGCCTGCCGGTTTCGATATGGATACTTGTCGTCGTAGCACTTGGGGCGGCCTATCTGGCCAAATACACCCCGCTCGGCCGCCACATCTTCGCCGTCGGCGGCAACGAGCGGGCGGCGCGGATTTCGGGCGTCAGGGTCAACATGGTGAAGATGTTCGTCTACATGTTCTCCGGCTTCTGCGCGGCGATCGTCGGCCTGATCATCTCGTCCGAACTGATGGCTTCGCATCCGGCGACCGGCGAGAGCTTCGAGCTCAACGCCATCGCAGCGGCGGTGCTCGGCGGCACCTCGATGTCGGGTGGCCGCGGCACGATCGGCGGCACCATCGTCGGCGCCTTCGTCATCGGCATTCTCTCCGACGGGCTGGTCATGATGGGCGTAAGCTCGTTCTGGCAGATGGTGATCAAGGGCCTCGTCATCATCGTCGCCGTCGTCGTCGACCAGGCGCAGCGCCGGCTGCAGAGCCGCGTGACGCTGATGCAGATGGCAAAGGCGGGCTGAGCGTGGCGGAACTGCGAGGAGCGCTGATCGGCTGCGGCTTTTTTGCCGTCAACCAGATGCACGCATGGCGTGACATCGCCGATGCGTCGATCGTCGCTATCTGCGACCGCGACACGGAACGGCTCAAAGTGGTCGGCGACCAGTTTGGCATCACGCGGCGCTATACCGACGCGGCAGCACTTTTTGCCGGCGAAAGACTGGATTTCGTCGATATCGCCACCACCGCACCGAGCCACCGTCCGCTTGTCGAGATGGCGGCGCGGCATCGCGTTCCGGCAATCTGCCAAAAGCCGTTCGCGCCGACGCTTGCTGACGCCAAGGCCATGGTGAAGGCCTGCTGTGACGCCGGCGTGCCGCTGATGGTGCATGAGAATTTTCGCTGGCAGTCGCCGATCCAGACGGTGCGTGCGGTGCTCGACAGCGGCGAAATCGGCACACCCTTCTTCGGACGCATCTCGTTCCGCTCGGCATATGACGTGTTTTCCGGCCAGCCCTATCTGGCGACGGGAAAGCGCTTCATCATCGAGGACCTCGGCATCCATAGTCTTGACATTGCCCGCTTTCTGCTGGGCGACGTTTCGACGATCACGACACGAACCGCTCGCATTAATCCCAACATTGCCGGCGAGGACGTCGCTACCATGCTGATGGACCACAAGAGCGGCGCAACGTCTGTGGTCGATTGCAGCTATGCGACCAAGCTCGCGACTGAGCCGTTTCCGCAGATGCTGGTCGAGATCGACGGCAGCGACGGCACGATCCGGCTCGAGCAGAATTACCGCCTCACCGTCACCGGCAGGAACGGAACGGTGGTCAGCGACGTCTCGCCGCCTCTGCTGCCCTGGGCATCGCGGCCGTGGCACAACATCCAGGAAAGCGTCGTCGCCATCCAAAAGCACTGGGTCGACTGCCTGGCGAGCAAAACCGAGCCGGCAACCTCGGGCGCCGACAATCTCAAGACTTTGGCGCTGGTCGAGGCCGCCTATGCGGGGGCCGCGAGCCGTGAGCCGGTGCAGCTCGACACCTTGCTGAGATGACCGCCGACGCCTTTCTCCTCTATGGCACACGCGCCGTCGAGGCCGAGCCGATCAGGCTGCGCGCCGGCGCTCTCAGCGCCGACTTCGTCAACGGCAATCTGCGCACGATCCGCCATGGCGGCATCGAAGTGCTGCGCGCCATTGCCTATATCGTCAGGGATCGCGACTGGGGCACTTACGAGCCGACGCTGATGGATCTAGTCATCGACCAGGGCGCCGACACTTTCTCCGTCAGCTATTCGGCAAATTGTGCCGGCCCGGGAGGAAGCCGGCTCGATTTTCGTGCAACGATCGAGGGTTGCGCCAACGGCCAGCTGGCTTTCGACGTGAGCGCCCTCCCCGATAGCGATTTCGAGACCAATCGCTGCGGCTTCTGCATCCTGCATCCGATCGCCGGCCTGGCTGGCAGCCCGGTTACGGTCGAACACACCGATGGCAGCGTGGTGGAAACAAAGCTTCCGGAGCTGATCGATCCCTGGCAGCCTTTCAAGGATCTGCGGGCGATCACCCATGAAGTCCGGCCCGGCGTCACGGCCGAATGCCGGATGGAAGGCGACGTGTTCGAGATGGAGGACCAGCGCAACTGGTCGGACGCGTCCTACAAGACCTATGTCCGGCCGCTCGCGCTGCCATGGCCCTATGTGCTGCCTGCCGGCAAGACTGTGCGCCAGACGATCAGTCTGCGTGTGACCGGCGCCGGAAAGGCGCCGGCTGCCGCAGCAGCCGCCGAACCTGTCCGCGTCGAGTTCGGCGAAGCCGGACCGCTGCTGCCGGATATCGGCGTCATCATCTACCCGGATGAGGTCGGGACGGCGCTTGCGAACCTGCCAGCACTGTCCGCGCTTGGCCCGCAACAGCTGATGTTCCACTACGATCCGACGCGCGGCCACGGCCTCGACGCCTTGCAGTCCTACGCCAGGCTCGCCGCAGCCTATCCGGCCAAGACGACGCTTGAATGCGTTGTTTCCTGCGTTGGCGATCTCGACGCGGAGCTTTCAGGCGCCGCCGATATGGTGCGACAGGCCGGGCTGAAGCTCTCGGCCATCGCCGTTTCGCCTTCGGTCGACCGGCAATCAACGCCGCCGGGCAGCGCATGGCCTGAATGCCCGCCGCTCGAAGACGTCTATGCTGCGGCGCGGCGCGCCTTCCCCGACATCCGCCTCGGCGGCGGCATGTTCAGCTATTTCACCGAACTCAACCGCAAGCGCGTTCCCGCCGGCCTGCTCGATTTTGTCACCCACTGCACCTGCCCGATCGTGCACGCCGCCGACGATCTCAGCGTCATGCAATCGTTGGAGGCGTTGCCTTTCATCACCGCGTCGGTACAGGCGATCTTCGGGCCAAAGCCCTACCGGATCGGCCCGTCGACCATCGCCATGCGGCAGAACCCCTATGGCGGTACGACCAAGGCCAATCCGCACGGTCAGCGCATCGCCATGGCCGACCGGGATCCTCGCCATGCCGGCATGTTCGCGGCAGCATGGACGATCGGCCATGCCGCGCGCGTCGCGCCGGCCGGGCTGGAGATGCTCACGCTGTCCAGCTTCACCGGACCGTTTGGCGTGCTGGCGGCATGCGGGGAACCCGTCGGCGAAGGTGAACCCCGGCCGATTTTCGAGGCTATCAAGGGGCTTTGCGAACTGGCCGGCTTCAGGCACATAGCGGCGAGGACTAGCGATGAGACGCGGGTGCTCACGCTGGCCGGCCGTTCTCCCGCGGGCCAGACCGTCATGTGGCTGGCGAATCTGACGGCGAGCGAAGTGACGGTTGATGTTTCCGGGTTCGACCGACCACACCTTGTGATGCCGCCCTACGCGATCACCCGGATCGGGTGAAATCAGCTGCCGGAATTCATCACATAGAGCGCGCGCGAGCGCTCGAGGTGCTTGATCATCGCCTTCTCAGCGCCGTCCGCATCCTTCTGCTCGATGCGCCCGATGATCTCTTCGTGTTCGGTCAGCGTGAAATTTTCCTTGCCGGTCCAGATCAGCATCTCGGTGTGATATTCCTTCAGCCAGCCAAGCATCGCTTCGCTGACCGCGACATAAATCGGGTTGCCGGATATTGCCGCGATCTGGGTATGAAACTTCATGTCCGCGGATATGAAGGCCTCGGAATCGCCGCGAAAGCTCCGCTGTTCGGCAACGGTTGCCCGCAACCGCTGCACGTCTTCGGCGGTGGCCTTTTCGGCGGCTTCCCTGACCATACCGCGCTCGAAGAAGATGCGCGCGTTCTTGAGGTGCTCCAGCGTGTCCTTCGACGACGACAGGATGATCTTGGCCGCGCCGTCGACCTGTTTGATGATCGACTTGGCGGTCAGCTGAAGCACTTTCGCCCGCTCGCCGTGCGAGATCGCAACAAGACCCATATTGCTCAACGCCTGCATCGCTTCGCGGATCGCAGGCCTGCCGACCTCGAAGCGCTCCATCAGTTCGCGCTCCGACGGCATGTCGTCGCCTGGCTGCAATTCGCCGCTGGTGATCAGGCGCTTCAGCCTCAAAAATACTTCGTCGGAAAGCTTGCGCCGGACGATCGGCTCGGAACGGTTCATCGTCGCGAATCACTCCTTTGACCGGTTTCTGTTTAACATTGCCATCACGAATCCCAGAATGCCTGCCGAGCAGGATATCGCTTGCAAAACTTATGTACTCATTATACCAGACTTCAAAGATCGGGGAACTTTTTTCGAACCATGATCACCCTCACCTATCGCCTCGAAACCTCAGGCAGCATCGAGGCGCTGGCGGCCAAGATCGCCAGCGACCAGTCGACAGGAACCTTCGTCGCGCTGGCCGGCGAGACCGAAGAGCTCAAGGCGCGGGTGGCGGCGCGCGTCCTGGCGATACGTCATCTGCCGGACATCGATCGCCCGTCCCTTCCCGAAGCCGGCGACGGGCCCATCAAGCGCGCGGATGTCGACATTGCGTTTCCACTGGATGCCATCGGCACAGACCTTTCGGCGCTGATGACCATCGCCATCGGTGGCGCCTTTTCGATCAAGGGCCTGTCCGGCATTCGCGTCGTCGACATGAAGCTGCCGGACGAATACCGAGGCGCGCACCCGGGCCCGCAATTCGGCGTTGCCGGCAGTCGCCGGCTGACCGGTGTGGAGGACCGCCCGATCATCGGGACGATCGTCAAGCCGGCGCTAGGGCTTCGGCCGCACGAAACGGCGGAGATGGTGGGCGAGTTGATTTCCGCCGGCGTCGATTTCATCAAGGACGACGAGAAGCTGATGAGCCCGGCCTATTCGCCGCTGTCGGAACGGGTGAAGGCGATCATGCCGCTCGTCCTCGACCATGAGCAGAAGACCGGTAAAAAGGTCATGTATGCCTTCGGCATCTCGCATGCCGATCCTGACGAGATGATGCGCAACCACGATCTGGTGGCGAAGGCCGGCGGCAATTGCGCGGTGGTCAACATCAACTCCGTCGGCTTCGGCGGCATGGCTTACCTGAGAAAGCGCTCCAGCCTGGTGCTGCACGCCCACCGCAACGGCTGGGACATTCTCACCCGCCATCCCGGCCTCGGTATGGATTTCAAGGTCTGGCAGCAGTTCTGGCGGCTGCTCGGCGTCGATCAATTCCAGATCAATGGCATCGCCTCGAAATATTGGGAGCCGGACTGGTCATTCGTCGAATCCTTCAAGGCGGTGACCACGCCGATCTTTTCGCCGGATGATTGCGCATTGCCGGTCGCCGGCTCCGGCCAGTGGGGCGGACAGGCCCCCGAAACCTTTGAGCGCACCGGCCGAACGGTCGATCTTCTCTATCTCTGCGGCGGCGGCATCGTCAGCCACCCGGACGGGCCGGGTGCCGGCGTGCGCGCCGTGCAGCAAGCCTGGCAGGCAGCGGTCGATGGTATCCCGCTGGCGGAATTCGCGCTCGACCATGTCGAACTGGCGCGATCGATCGAGAAATTCGGCGACGGCAAAGCGGCCTGACGCCATGCAAAACCTGCTTCTCAGCTACTATGGCGACGACCTCACCGGCTCGACCGACGTCATGGAGGCGCTCGAGCTTGGCGGCGTGCCGACCGTGCTGTTCATGCGTCAGCCGGACGAGGCCCTGCTTTCGCAGTTCAGGCATTGCCGTGCCGTCGGCTTGGCCGGCACCAGCCGAAGCGAGACGCCGCAATGGATGCACACGCATCTTAAGCGCGCCTTCACCTGGCTGAAGACCCTGAACGCCGAGATCTGCCACTACAAGGTCTGCTCGACCTTCGATTCCAGCCCGACGATCGGCAGCATCGGCCGGGCGATCGAGATCGGCCGCTCGGTTTTCAGCCAAGACAGCGTGCCGCTAGTGGTCGGCGCGCCGCAGCTCAAGCGCTACACCGCCTTCGGCCATTTGTTCGCCGCTTACCGCGACAAATATTTCCGCATCGACCGCCATCCCGTGATGAGCCGACACCCGACCACACCGATGGATGAATCCGATTTGCTGATCCATCTGTCGCGGCAGACAGACCTCACCTCAGGGCTGGTCGATCTCGCGACGCTGCAGTCGGCGTTCCACTCGGAAGCGCTCGACTGCCTGCTCGCCGACGGCATCAACATCGTGCTTTTGGATGTCGACAACCTGGCAACTCAGGCGCTTGCCGGCAAGGAGATATGGCGCGTTCGCAGGCCGGGCGGCACTTTCGTCGTCGGCTCTTCGGGCATCGAATATGCGCTGCTGGCCGAATGGGCGTCTAACGGGACCGTCAGTGCCGAGCCCAGCTTTTCGCCGCCGGGTGCGGCCGACCGGATCGCGGTGGTCTCGGGCAGTTGTTCGCCGACAACCGAAAGACAGATCCGGCATGCGCTGACCGACGGTTTTGACGGGATCGAGGTGGATCCTGTCGAACTGGTCTCGGAAGCATCCGGCGACGCGATCGCGCGCGCGATCGCGGCCGGCGGTGCCAGCCTGGAAGCCGGACGCAGCGTCGTCCTTTATACCGCCCTGGGTCCCGCAGCCGACCGCGGCGCCGAAATCGACCGGCAGGAAGGCGCCCGCCACAAGCTTGGCCGCGGCCTCGGCGAACTTCTTCGCGAACTGACGATCGAGCAGAAATTACAGCGCGTGATCATCGCCGGCGGCGACACGTCGAGCCATGCACTCGGCCAGATGGGCGTCGATGCGCTGACGGTGCGGATGCCGCTGCCCGCCTCGCCGGGCTCGCCGCTTTGCGTCGCCCACTCGCGCGTCAAAGGAATCGAAGGACTGGAGGTCGCCCTGAAGGGTGGCCAGGTCGGAACCGATCGCTATTTCTGCGCCATCCGCGATGGGCTGGGCGGTTGACAGGATCGCCCTGCCCTTCCATACAACGCCGTTAATGTTCTCAGGGCGGGGTGAAAGTCCCCACCGGCGGTAAGGGCACTTTAAGTTGCGCATGATTCCTTTCCGAAAACCGATTCCGGTTTTCGGGGTCATGCGCTAGGCCCAAGCCCGCGAGCGCTTTCCGGTTAGCCGGAAAGGTCAGCAGATCCGGTGTGATTCCGGAGCCGACGGTCACAGTCCGGATGGAAGAGAACGAACGGAAGACGGTCCGCTTTCGCGGTTCGGATTCCGTATCGTGCGTCCTGATTCTGGTTCGAAACGGAAGGATGGACCCATGAATCAGCATTCCCAGAAAGACTATGAAACGATCCGCGTTGCCGTCATCCGCGCGCGTTGGCACGCCGACATCGTCGACCAGTGCGTCGAAGCATTCGGGGCGGAGCTGGCGGTTCTCGGGGAGAAACGCTTTGCCGTCGATGTCTTCGATGTGCCGGGCGCCTATGAGATTCCCCTGCATGCAAAGACCTTGGCCCAGACCGGTCGCTATGCAGCGATCCTCGGCGCGGCGTTTGTCGTCAATGGCGGCATCTACCGGCATGAATTCGTGGCGGGCGCGGTCATCGACGGCATGATGAACGTGCAACTGTCCACCGGCGTGCCGGTGCTTTCGGCGGTGCTCACCCCGCACAACTACCATGACGGCGCGGACCATCACCGCTTCTTCTTCGAGCACTTCCAGGTCAAGGGCAAAGAGGCAGCCAATGCCTGCGTGCAGATCCTGGCCGCGCGGGAACGCATCGCCGCGTGAAATGTCCGTCCCCGGGTGGAAATCCCGGTAACACGCTGTACTATCTGCGAAAATACCGAAATCGGGAGGATGCAGGTGCAGACCAAGAAGATCATCAATGACGGCAACCGCACCGTCGACGAAATGCTGGAAGGCATCCTGGCCGCGCATCCCCGCCATCTCACAAGCGCTGAGGGAAGTCCGCGCTCCATCATCGCCCGCGATGGACCTCGCCAAGGCAAGGTTGGCCTCGTCATCGGCGGCGGCTCGGGCCACGAGCCGACCTTCCTCGGTTTCGTCGGCAAGGGGCTGGCCGACGCGGCGGCGATCGGCAATGTCTTCGCGTCGCCGCCGCCGGACCCGATCCTCGAATGCGCCAAGGCGGCCAGCGGCGGCGCCGGCGTGCTGTTCATGTATGGCAACTATGCCGGCGATGTGATGAATTTCGACATGGCCGCAGAGATGGCGGCGATGGATCACATCGAGGTGCGCACCGTGCTGACCACCGACGACGTGGCATCGGCGCCGCGTGACCAGCGGCAAAAGCGGCGCGGTGTTGCCGGCAATTTCTTCATCTTCAAGGCTGCCGGTGCCGCCTGCGACCGGATGCTCTCATTCGATGAATGCGAGCGCATCGCCCGGAAAGCCAACGACCACACTTTCACCATGGGGGTGGCGCTGTCGCCCTGTTCGCTGCCGCAGACTCGCCGGCCGAATTTCGAGATCGGACCGGACGAGATGGAGATCGGCATGGGCATTCATGGCGAGCCGGGCATCGCGCGCGGAAACCTGAAAACGGCCGACGAGATCACCGACGAGATGCTGGTCAAGATCCTCGACGAGATGGCGCCGGTGCGTGGCGACAAGGTTGCCGTGCTTGTCAATTCGCTCGGCTCGACGCCGCTGATGGAGCTTTACATCATGAACCGGCGCGTGAAGCGTCGGCTGGATGACATCGGCGTGTCAGTTCACGCGACCTGGGTCGGCAATTATTGCACCTCGCTCGAAATGGCCGGCGCCTCGGTGACGCTGATGCATCTCGATGGCGAATTGCAGACGATGCTCGACCATCCTTGCGACTGCGCCATGTTCCGCGCCGGCTGAACGTGGCATCCATGACCTCCATCGACGCAGCCGATCTGAAAACAATGTTCGATGCGATCGCGGTTGCGATCGAAGCCGACAAGGACAGGCTCTGCCAATTAGACGGCGTCATCGGCGACGCCGATCATGGCATCGCCATGGCGCTCGGCTTTGGCGCGGTGCGCGATACTTTGGCTTTGCTGGACCTCGCGGCGACCGAGCCGACAGCTGTGCTCAACACCGCCGCGAAATCTTTCCTCAACGCTGTCGGTGCCTCGTCAGGTCCGCTCTATGCGACGGCTTTCATGCGTGGTGCGGCCGCCGTCAAGGGCAAGACGACCCTGGCGGATACCGATTTCATCGCCCTGTTCCAGGCGATGGCGCAAGGCATCCAGGATCGCGGCAAGGCCGAGATCGGTGAGAAGACGATGGTCGATGCCTGGCTTCCGGCGGCGCAAGCAGCGGCGGCCGCGCATGCCGCAGGGAAGAGCGTGTCCGAAAGCCTTGCGGCGGCGCTTCAAGCAGCCGAACGGGGCGCCGAGGCGACCAAGAATATGATCGCCGCGAAGGGCCGCTCGTCGCGGCTTGGCGCAAGATCGCTCGGACACATGGATCCTGGCGCCGCGTCGGCCGTCACCGTGATTGGCGCGATGCGGAAAAGCCTGGGTTAGCCCAGCTTCGCCGCGTCCAGCCTGTCGATCGCCTGGACATTGCCGGCCGACGGTCCCTTTTCGTCGAACTCCGATGCGAGCCAGGCATCGACGATCGACTTGGCCAGTTCCGGGCCGATGACGCGCGCACCCATGGTGATGATCTGGGCATTGTTGGATTTCGCAGCGCGCTCCGCCGAATAGGTGTCGTGAGTGAGTGCTGCGCGAATGCCGGGCACCTTGTTGGCCGAGATCGAAACGCCGATGCCGGTGCCGCAAAACAGGATGCCGCGATCGTTCTCGCCGTCGAGGATGGTCTGGGCGAGCTTCTGCGACAGGTCGGCATAGTAGCCTGCCTGGCTGAGGTCGCTGACGGCGAGGCCGGGTTTGGTGGCGAGATGCGCGGCGATGACGTCGAGCAGCGGTTTGCCGGCGCTGTCGGCTCCAATGGCTATTTTCATTTTACTGTCCTTTCCTGTTCATTCGATATTAGATCGCCGCCGAAGCGCGTTGAAGGATGTCGATGTAGCCTTCCGGCTGCCAGGCGGAGCGGCCGATGAACAGCCCGTCGATATGAGGCTGGCCGATCAGTTCAGCGGCATTTTGCGGATTGACGCTGCCGCCATAAAGCACCGGCGGTATGGCCGGCAGAAGATCGCCCGAGATCTTCTTGATCAGCGCCTGCTGTTTGTCAGCATAGTCCGCACTTGCCGGAATGCCCTTGTCGCCAATCGCCCAGACCGGCTCGTAAGCAAACAGGATCGTCGCCGCCTTTGCCTGGCCTTCGAGGTATTGCAGCGCGCCATGCACCTGCAAAGCCAGCACCGCATCGGCCTGACCGCTGTTGCGTTGCGCCAATGTCTCGCCGACGCAGATGAGCGGCACCAGCCCGTGCTTCACCGCCGCTGCGGTCTTGAGGCCGACCGCCTTGTCGGTATCACCGAAATGCTCGCGCCGTTCGCTATGGCCGAGCTCGACGAGGTCGAGCCCGCAATCGGTCAGCATCACGGGCGAGATCTCCCCGGTCCAGGCTCCGGCGTCGGCCCAATGCATGTTCTGGGCACCGACCTTGACCCGCGTCGTCGCCAACGCCTTCTTGATCTCGCGGACCGCCGTGAAGGGTGGGATGACGAAGGGCTGGATGCGATCGTCGAAGCCGGGGATGAACCCCGCCAGCGCCTTGGCGAATTCAGTCGCCTCTGCAAGCGTCTTGTTCATTTTCCAGCTTGTGCCGACCCAGTAAACCACGCGTCCTCCTTCTAGAGCCTGTTCCGTCCCGCGTAGTGGGATGGGGCTCTATCTTCTTCTTTGATCATGATCTTTTCCGAAAACCGGTTCCCACTTTTCGGGATCATGGTTAGTCCTTCTCGACTATTGTTAGCGAAACGCCGGCGCCATCCAACACCTCGCGCATCTGCGATTCCAGTTCGCGACCGGTGAAGACAGTGTCGAATGCCTTGAGATCGGTCAGGAAATGCAGGGCCGTCCGGCCGAACTTGCCGTGATCGACCAGCAGATATTTACGCGCGGCGGCGGCTATCATCAGCCGCTTGGTATGGACCACTTCCTGGTCCTGGTGGAAGGCGGAAGCGCCGTGGATGGCCGACGATGACAGGAAGGCCACATCGGCGCGCAACGATCTCAACGTGTCCTCGGCAAGCAGGCCGAAGAAACCGTGAAACTTCTTGCTGTACTGGCCACCGAGCGCGATCAGGGTGATGCCGCCTACGCCTGCCAGATCCTGGATGACGGCCAGATTATTGGAGATCACCGTCAGTGGGCGGAGATCCGCAAGGTGGCGCGCAATGCCGCCGGCCGTCGAGCCGTCGTCGATGATCACCGTCTGGCCCGGTTCGATCATCGCCACGGCGGCAGCCGCCAGGCGCTGCTTCTCCTCACCGGCCTGCTTCTGACGGTAGCGGAAATCGCTCTCGAACAGGCCGCTCGGCTGAATCGAGGCGCCGCCGCGCACCTTGCGCAGGAAGCCGCTTTCCTCGAGCTCGTCGAGGTCGCGATGGACGGTCATCTTCGATACGCCAAAGCGCGAGGTAAGGTCATCGACACTGGCCGTGCCAGTGTCCATCAGAAAATCCATGATGCCTTGCCGCCGGCCGTCGCTCTTCATTGTAGCCCCTTCCTGAATCCGGCTCGCTGCTAACCGCCGTGGCGGAAAACCGCGAGCCAAAGCCATTATAACAGAGTAAATCGCATAAGCATTCAAATCTTTGAGATATTGTTACATTTGTTTGGGATATTGCTCGCTTCTGATTGCTGTCCTGTAACAAGAATTGCTCCCAGCGCCTTGGCCAAAGGTTGCGGTTCTCTGGAATTCCGGCCAGAAGCATCAATGGGCTGAACGACGACCGGACGGCTCGCAACCATAGGCTTGAAACCAAATACGGGAGACTATTGGGTGGCTCGCATCACATTGAGACAATTGCTCGACCATGCCGCAGAACACGGCTATGGCGTGCCTGCGTTCAACATGAACAATATGGAACAGGGCCTCGCCATCATGGAGGCTGCCGAAGAGACCAAATCGCCGGTCATTCTGCAGGCGAGCCGCGGGGCGCGGGCCTATGCCAACGATGTCGTGCTGGCCAAGCTGATTGACGCTCTGGTCGAAATCCATCCCGATATCCCGGTCTGCATGCATCTCGACCACGGCAACAACGAAGCGACTTGCGTGACCGCGATCCAGTATGGCTTCACCTCGGTAATGATGGACGGATCGCTGAAGGAAGACGGCAAGACGCCGGCCGATTACGCTTACAATTCCGGTATCACGCGGCGCGTCGTCGATATGGCGCATTGGGGCGGCGTTTCGGTGGAAGGCGAGATCGGCGTTCTCGGCTCCCTGGAGATGGGCGGCGGCGAACAGGAAGACGGCCACGGCGTCGAGGGCGCCGTCAGCCACGACCAGTTGCTGACCGATCCGGAGCAGGCGGTGCAGTTCGTCAAGGACACGCATGTCGATGCGCTGGCCGTCGCCATGGGTACCAGCCACGGCGCCTACAAATTCTCGCGCAAGCCGGATGGCGCGGTTCTGGCGATGAACGTGATCGAGGAGATCCACCGCCGCCTGCCGAACATGCATCTCGTCATGCACGGCTCGTCCTCGGTGCCGGAAGAGTTGCAGGAGATCATCAACAAATATGGCGGCCAGATGAAGCCGACATGGGGCGTGCCGGTCGAGGAGATCCAGCGCGGCATCAAGCACGGCGTGCGCAAGATCAACATCGACACCGACAACCGCATGGCGCTGACCGGCGCGATCCGCAAGGTGCTGACCGAGAACCCGAGCGAGTTCGATCCGCGCAAGTACCTGACGCCGGCAATGGCCGCCATGAGGAAGCTGTGCAAGGAGCGCTTCGAGCAGTTCGGCACCGCCGGCAACGCCCCCAAGATCAAGCCGCTGCCGGTCTCGGAAATGGCCAAGCGCTACAAGTCGGGCAGTCTCGACCCGAAATTCGGCTGAAATATTCTGGTTCTGAACAGGAGCCGCATCGGCTCCTGTTCATCTATCCTGTTCGCGGTAAAATCGCCGTCCTGCCGGTCTCGATGAACGGCGCCCAATAATCGACCGACTCGCGGATCATGGTGACGACCTGGTGGTCGACCGGCTCACGTTCGCGAAACGACAGTTCGAGGCAGATCTCGTTGTCGACGCCGCCGCCGCGGCGAACCGTCTCCAGGAATTTTTCCGGCGTGATACGACCGTCCTTGTTGTAGGCGGCAATGAACGGCCAATGGCCGCCCTTGTTCATCGATGACTGCTTGATGTGGATGATCGGCGATATCTTGGGGAACGCTTCGGCCCAGGCGTAGGGGTCGATGTCGGCCGGGTTGCTCGAGGTCACGTCGCCGTGGTCAATATCGACCATCATCTGCAACGGAATGGCCATGCCGGCCGCTTCGATCTGGTTGTGCAGTGCCCGGCAACTCTCGATCGTATGGCCAAACTCGCGGCCGACCGACATCGGCTCCCAGAACAGATAGGTCAATCCGGCCGCCCTGGCGTGCTCGGCGACCTCGCGCCAGCATTCCAGCGCGATATCGAAAAGCCGTGTGCGACGCTCCGGATCGTCGAAATCCCTGTGCGTGAAGATCGCGAACTGGGTGCCCATGCCGCTGGCGCCAAGCTCGGCCGAAATGTCGGCAAAGGTCTTGAACCAATCGACATAGTAGCGGCGGACATCGGCGTCGGGATGGCCGAAATGATTGAGCCTACCGTAGGGGCCGGTCATCCCCGATGTCACGCGCACGCCGGTGCGGTCGAGCGCCGTGCGGAACAGGCGGATGAATTTCGAGATCGTCGCCGCCGGCCAGCCGGGATTGACGAATTCATGCGTGAGCTGCACGTCCCGGATGCCGATGTCGTAGGCGATCGCATCGATCAGATCGTCCGGTTCGGCGAAACGGTTGACCAGCGGATTGGTGTTGAGGGAAAGCGTAAAAGTCATCAGCCTACCTTCGCTAGTCGGCCCGAACACCAGTCCTCGAAGGTGGCTTTTTCTGCGGCGGACAGATGCAGCCCATGCTTGGTGCGCCGTTCGAGAATATCGGCAGCGGTCAGCGCCCATTCGTGCTCGAACAAATAATTGGCTTCGCGTTCGAAAAAGTCCTTGCCGAAGCATCGACCCAGATCGGCGAGCGACTTGGCCGCCCCGACCAGAACGCGTGTCCTGGTGCCGTAGAGCCGGCCATAGTGCTTGACCAGCGACGCCGGCATCCAGAGATATTCGCGGCCGAGGTCGCCGAGAAACTGCTCGAAGTCGGCATCGGCGATATTGCCGCCCGGCAGATGTCCTTTCGACGTCCATGGCTTTCCCATTTTCGGAAAGAAAGGGGCGATCTGGTCCAGCGCATGCTCGGCCAGTTTGCGGAAGGTGGTGATCTTGCCACCGAAGACAGAGAGCAGCGGCGCCTGCCCGACTGAGGCGTCGAGTTCGAAAATATAGTCGCGCGTCACCGCGCTCGGATTGTCGGCGTTGTCGTCATAGAGCGGCCTGACGCCCGAGAACGAGTAGATGACATCGTCGCGGGCAAGTTGGCGCTTGAAGTAGCGGTTGACCACCTTGATCAGGTAGTCGACCTCGCTGGCATCCGCCACTACGTCTTCTGGCCGCCCCTCATAGGGGATGTCGGTAGTGCCGATCAGCGCCAGATCGTTCTGGTAGGGATTGATGAAGATCACGCGCTTGTCGCTGTTCTGAACGAGATAGGCCTGCCGCCCTTCCCAGAATTTCGGCACAACGATGTGGCTGCCCTTGACCAGGCGCACATTCCGTTTGGAGTTCTGGCCGGCCACGCGGTTGATGATGTCGTTGACCCAGGGACCGGCGGCGTTGATCAGCGCCCGTGCCCGAACCGTCGTCCTGACGCCGGTTCGGCTGTCGCGCATCTCCACCGACCATAGGCCGTTTTCACGGCGGGCGGCGGTGCAGGCGGTCCGGGTAAAGACCTTGGCTCTCCGTTCCGCGGCGTCGAGCGCATTGACGATGACGAGGCGGGCGTCGTCGACCCAGCAGTCGGAATATTCGAAACCGCGCTTGAACGCATCCTTGATCGGCGCGCCTTCGGGCGCGGTGCGCAGGTTGAGCGTGCGGGTGGCCGGCAGCCGCTTGCGGCCGCCGAGATGATCGTAGAGGAACAGGCCGAGCCGGACCAGCCAGGCCGGCCGGTCGTCAGGACTGTGCGGCAGCACGAAGCGCATCGGCCAGATGATGTGCGGCGCCGATTCAAGCAGCACTTCGCGCTCGATCAGCGCCTCGCGCACCAGCCGGAATTCGTAATATTCGAGATAGCGCAGCCCGCCATGGACCAGCTTTCCCGATCGCGAGCTGGTGCCTTCGGCCAGATCGTCCTTCTCGCACAGGATTACGGAAAGCCCGCGGCCGGCCGCGTCGCGTGCGATGCCGGCGCCGTTGACGCCACCGCCAATGACGAAGAGATCGACGATTTCAGTGGCGCCGCCGCTCATCTCGCCGGGTCCTCGGTGCCTCGATTGTGTTTCATGGCTGCCGCGATCTTCAGCATGGGTTGACCGGTGGAAGCCTGGCGATGAAGCGGCGCACCTCTTCGGCCGCCTGCTCGGCGGCAAAGGTCACCGTGCGCACCGAGGCGCCGGCGATATGGGGTGTCAGCGTGACGTTCGGAAGCTGCAGCAGCGGCCAGTCGGCAGGCACCGGCTCGACCGCGAACGTCTCCAGCATGGCGCTGCCGATATGGCCTGAGACGAGCGCATCGTAAAGCGCGTCGTAGTCGACCAGCGGCCCGCGCGCGGTGTTGACGAAGATCACCCCCGGCTTCATCCGAGCGATGGTGTCCTTGTTGATCAGCCCGCGGGTCTCTTCGGTTACTCGGGAATGAAGCGTGACCACATCCGAGCGGGACAGGAGATCGTCGAGTGCCACCAGTTCAACGCCGGCATTGCGGTCTTCGGCGCTCAACTGCACATAGGGGTCGGAGACCAGGATTCGGCAGCCGAAGGCGCGCAAAAGGCGGACCAGTCGGGTGCCGATGTTGCCGTAGCCGATGACGCCGACGGTCATTTCGTTGAGCTCGCGGCCGGTGCGATCGGCCCGGTAGAGGTCACCGCGCCATTCCCCCTTGCGCAAAGCTTCATGCCCGACCCGGATCAGCCGCGTCTCGGCCAGGATGGCGCCGATGGTGAACTCGGCAACCGCACTCGCATTGCGGCCCGGCACGTTGACCACGGTGATGCCATGAGCCTTGGCGGCAGCCATGTCGATGTTGATCGGGCCGCCGCGCGAGACCGCAACCAGCTTCAGTGCCGGCAGACGCTGCATCATCGTCTCGGAGAGCGGCGCAAGCTGCGTGACGAAGATCTCGGCGTCGCCGATGAAATCGACTACCTCGTCCGGATCGCCAAAATATTCCTTGACCTTGTCGAGGCCGAGCGCCGCATTGCCGAACTGCATCGGCTCGTCGGGCCATGCCGCCTCGAGCGTGCGGATGTCGAGATTGTCGCCGCAGGCCTTCTCGATTTTCTCGCGAAACACTTGGGGAAGCATGAAGCGGTCGCCAATGATTGCAATCTTCTTACGCATGCTCGACTTCTCAGTTTGCCTTGGATGCGGCCATCGACCGCCAGACCGGCCGCAGCGCCTCATGCGCCAAAGTGTAGGACGGAACCGCCCGCTCATAGATCGCGGCAAGTTTGGGGTCGCTCGGCTCCGCCGCACCCAGCAGCGGCGTGACCCACTCGCCGACGCATTCGTCCATCGACTGGTATTGGCCGACGCAAACCGCGGCGATCATCGCGGCGCCCGCCGCACCAGCTTCCTCGCGCTCGCTGGTGCGAATGTCGGCGCCGACGACAGCACCCAGGATCTTGCGCAGGGCCGGGCTTCTGGCCGCACCGCCGGTCAGCCGGATTTCGTTCGGCAGCGGCCCCATGGCGGCGTAGCAATCGCGCGACGCGAATGCCAGTCCCTCGAAAACAGCGCGGACCATGTCGGCATAACCGTGCCGCGACGAAATGCCGACGAAGCCGGCCCTGGCGTTGGCATCGACGAACGGCCCGCGCTCGCCGGCCTCCGACACGTAGGGCTGATAGAGCAGCGAGGCGGGCTCGGATACGGATATCCACTGATCGACCAGCGCGATCATCTCGCCATTGGTGCGGGTGATGCCTTGCGAGGCGAGGATGCCGGAGGCGAGGCTAAGGATCCAATCGATGTTGAGCGTCGCTGCCATGTTCGACTGCATCTGCGCAAAGACGCCGGGCGCCGGCATCGTCATCGTGTAGCCGGTCGCCGCCTCGTTGAGCAGCACCTCGTCCGGCGTCTGCGCAAGCCGCATATGCATGCCGGTAGAGCCGATGATGGAGCAGCCGGGCTTGCGCTCGCGGTCGAGCAGGCCGGCGCCGAGCGCGGTGCAGGCCACGTCGACATAGGCCAGCACCACCGGCGTACCGGAAAGCAGCCCGGTCACTTCGGCAGCCGCCGCCGACAGGCAGGCGCTATGCCTGGTGCCGTCGACGATCGGCGGCAGCAGATGCCTGAGATCGGCGACGCCGAGCACCTCAAGCACCTCGTCGCAATAGCCACGGGTGCGGAAGTCGCCGAAGGTGAAGGTGCCCTCGGATGGATCGGTGGCGCGTTCGCCGGTCAGCTTGAAATAGAGCCAGTCCTTGCAATGGAATGCCGTCGCGGCGCCGGCAAGCCTGTCGGGCGCGCTGCGCTTCATGAAGGCAAGCTGCGGCCCCTGCTGACAGGCGGCGAGCCCGCTGCCGGTCTTTTCGAAACGAAGCCGGTCATCGGGCCGCGCACGGATCTCCTCGACGATCGCGGCAGCGCGCGCATCGAGCCACAGCCAGCCCTTGGCGATCGGCTCACCGTCCTTGTCGATCAGCCAGGTGCCATCGCCCTGCCCGGTCACGGCGATGGCAATGGTACGCCTGGCAAGGTCCGGCACTTTGTCGGCAAGCTGGCGTAAGGTAGTCGCGGTATCGGCCCAGGTGCGCGCCAGATCCTGCTCGGCCCCGCCACCCGGCAAGGTCTCATACCGGTTCGGCACCGCCGCGGCCGCGAGCTGCCGGCCCGTCGTGTCGAAGGCGACGGATTTGATGACAGACGTGCCGGCATCGATGCCGATCAGCACATCCCGCATCAGGCAAGCTCCATGCCGTGCGAAATGGCCATGCCGCTGGACTGATCGAAGACGTGCAGGTTTTTCGGATCGATGCTGATATTAATCGGCGCGCCAAGCTCCAGCCGGGTCCGGTCATGCTCGACCAGGACAAGCGAACCGCCGGCGAAATCCGCCGCGATATGCGTCTGATCGCCGAGCCATTGGTTGGCCGATACCGTGGCCGGCACGCCGTCCTTAGAACGGCGAACCGCATAGGGCCTGATACCGATGACGACCCGCTCCCGTTTGAGCAATTCGTCGCGAACCGAGCCGCTGAACGCGTCCTTGTCATAGTCGAGTGAAAGCCCATCGGGCAGTCGCAGATTGATCTTGTCTGCAGCCGTGCCGACATAGGCCTCGAAGACATTCATCGGCGGCTCGCCAACGAAGGTGCCGGTGAACAGGTTTGCCGGCCGCTGCTTGAGCATGTCGGGCGTGTCGAACTGCTGCAGCACGCCGCCTTCCATCACCGCGATCCGGTCGGCCAATGCATTGGCCTCGGTCTGGTCGTGGGTGACCAGGATCGCGGTCAGGCCGCGCTCCTTGATGAAGTGCTTGATGCGGCCGCGCAGCACGGCGCGAAGCTGCGGTTCGAGCTGGCCCATCGGTTCATCCAGCAGATGCAGATCGGCCTTGCGGATCAGCGCCCGGCCCAGGCTGGCGCGTTGCTGCTGGCCGCCGGAGATGGAGCTCGGATAGCGCTCCAGAATGTCCTCGATCTCGAGCAGCTTGGCGATGCTGGCAACCTTCGCATCGACCTCGCTTTTCGGCAGCTTGGCCGCCTTCAGCGCAAACGCCATGTTCTCGCGCACGGTCAGCGGCGGATAGAGCGAATAGCCCTCGAACGCCATCGCCACATTGCGCTTGACCGGCGGCAGCGTGTGCACCCTGCGCCCGGCAACCGAGATGGTGCCGCGCGAGACCTCTTCGAAGCCGGCGATCATGCGCAATGTCGAGGTCTTGCCGCAACCGGACGAGCCGAGCAGTGCGACGATCTCACCCCGGTCGATTTCCATCGTCAGATTCTGAACGGCATGCACGCCCCTGTCGATCGGACCGTAGAACTTGTCGACACCTGAAATGGCGAGTGCGCCCTGGCTCATGCCGCTTCTCCGCTGCGCAAATTGACGATGTTCTTCGAGCCGATACGGTCGCCGCTGGCACGATCGAACAAAAGCGCGCTTTTGCTGTCGACGCCGATATGGGCCCTGCCCTCTGTTTGACCCGGTGTCCCGGCCGGACGGGAGACCAGGATTTCGCGCCCGCGCACGGTGCGCACCAGCGTGACGATCTTTTCGTTGAGCGGCGTCTCGGCCTCGACCGTGACCGGAATGGCGGCCGGCGTGCGTTCGTCGACGAAGCTCAGCGCTTCCGGTCTTAGGCCGATCACGCAGTCGCGACCGACCGCCGTCTCGTAGGCACCCGCCAGATGGACCTGGACATTCGACAGGCCGACATAGATGCCCTTGGTATCGCGCGACGGCTTGACGTCGAGCAGGTTTATTGTCGGGTCGCCGAACAGCCGCGCGATCTCGATGTTTGCCGGCTCACGATAGATCTGCTCGGGTGTGCCGAGCTGCTTGATGACACCTTGCGACATCACCGCGATGCGATCGCCAAGTGCCATGGCTTCCTTATAATCCTGGGTGACGTAAACGACGGTCGCGCCACGGTCGGCCAGCAGCCTCGGCAGTTCGAGCCGCATCTCGAAGCGCAGTTTGGCATCGACATTGCGCAGAGGATCGTCGAGCAGAAGCACCGGCGGCGAGCCGACCAGAGCGCGGGCAAGCGCGGTGCGCTGCTTCTGGCCGTTGGACAGCGCCCGTGGTTTATGGCTGAGCACGTGACCAATCTTCAGCAGCTTGGCGACGCCCTCGACGCCCGCTTTCATCGCGCTCTGCGACGAGCGCTTGGCCTGAAGCGGCGTGGCAATGTTGTCGAAGGCGGTCATGTGCGGAAACAGCGCGAAATTCTGAAACGCCATGCCGACGCCGCGGAACTCGGCATCGAGGTCGGTCATGTCCTCGCCGCCGATAAAGATCTTTCCCTCATCGGGGTCGATGACGCCGGCGACGAGCCGCAGCAGCACTGTCTTGCCGGCGCCGGACGGTCCGAACAGGACCAGGGTTTCGCCGTCGGCGACAGTCAGCGACAGATTGTCGAGGACAGTCTGGCTCTTGTAGCGCTTGACGACATTTCGCAGTTCGAGGCTGGCCATGAGAACTATCCCTTTACCGCGCCGAGCGACAGGCCTTCGACAAGATAGCGCTGTGCATAGAGGGCGAGCGCCAGCGTCGGCGTGATCGACAGCACGATCGCCGCCGAGATCTGGCCATACTGGATGCCGGAGGAGGTGATGAAGGCCAGCGCGCCGACCGTCACCGGCTGCTTGTCGGCCGAGGCGAGCACGAGGGCAAAGACAAAATTGTTCCAAGCGAAGATGAAAGCGAGCAGGCCGGCAGCCGCAATGCCCGGGCCGGCGAGCGGCAGCGCGATCTTGCGGAAGGTGGCGAACCAGGAATGACCGGCAATGCGATAGGCGTATTCGATGTCGGCCGGGATGTCCTCGAAATAGCCGCGCACGATCCATAGAATCAACGGCAGGCAGATCAGCTGGTAGACCCAGATCAGCCCGATATAGGTGTTGGCCAATCCAAGCTTCTGGAAATAGAGGGTCAGCGGCAGGAGCACCAGCAGCGCCGGCGCAAACCGGAACGACAGCAGCGTGAACGCGATGTCCTCCGAGCCGCGGAACTTATGCCGTGCAAAGGCGTAAGCGGCCGGAACACCGAGCAGCAGCGCGACGGCGACCGAGGTGACCGACAGGAACACCGAATTCCACAGGTTGCGCATGAAGGCGATGTCGAGCGTGCCGGCCGCCGTCGTCAGCTTTCCGGTGATCAGCGCGGTGTAGTTGGCCAGCGTTGGCTTGAAGACAAGCTGTGGCGGAATCCGCAGGATGGTCTCGTTGGTCTGGAACGACATCATAAGGATCCAGACGATCGGGAACATGAAGAAGATCACGACCAGCGTCAGTGCTGCGCCGCGCAGGATGCGTTCGAGAAGCGAGGTGTGTTCCATCTCAGCCTCCTATGCCTGGCCGCGGGCGCGTTCGCGCAGCCGCAGCCAGTTCTTGATGAAGATGTTCGACAGGAAATAGGTGATCGCCCAAAGGATGATCATCAGCGCCGCCGAGCGGCCGACATTGGTCGACTGGAAGAAGTTGAGATAGGCCTCGACCTGGAAGACGGTCAGCGTATCGCCCGGACCGCCTTGGGTCATGGCATAGATGATGTCGAACTGCTGGATGGAATCCAGCAGGCGGAACAGCGTCGCTGTCAGGATGTAGGGCGTCAGCATCGGCAAGGTGATGCGGAAGAACACGAAACTCCGCGGCACGCCGTCAAGTGCTGCCGCCTCGAAGGGCTGCGTCGGCAGGCTGCGCAGGCCGGCAAGCAGCAGGATCATGATGAAGGGCGTGTAGACCCAGATGTCGACAAGAACCACGGTGAAAAGTGCGGTCGACGGAGACGAGGCCCAGCGGAAATCCTGCAGTCCGATCAGGCTGGCGAGATAGCTCAGCACGCCGAAGCCGGGATTGGTCATCAGCTTCCACATCAGCGCGGCAAGCGCCGGCGCCGTCATCAGCGGCATCAACAGCATGATCGAGATGAAATTGTTCAGCGTCGAGCGCTTCTGCAGCAGCATGGCGATGCCGAGACCGAGAAGCAATTCGAGCAGGACGGTGATACCGGCATAGAGCAGCGATATCTCCAGCGTGTTCCAGAACCTCGGGTCAGTGAAAAAGGAGATATAGTTGTCGCCCCAGTTGAACTGCCGCGCCCAGGGCTGGCTCAGCCGGTAGCGCTGGAACGAATAGACCACAGATGTGAAGAACGGGATCAGGATGCCGATGCAGACGAGCAAGGCCGGCAGGCTAAGCACATAGGGCAGCACCTTCTTGCTGATCCTGAAGCCGGAAGGCCTTTTTCTTTGCATTGTCACCGCAGTCATCGTGGCTCACCCGTCATCTCTGTTGCTTCGCCCTGCCGGCCGCCCAGGGAGCTAGGCGGCCGGTTGGGCGAGTCGCGGCACCGCCAGTGTTTGAGCATCGGATTTCCCCAAAACCGGTTTCCACTTTTGGGTCCGATGCTCCAGGCGCCGCTTCGCAGTGGAATGGCCGGCTGGCCCACAGAAGCGGGCCAGCCGTTCGCCGGGACTTTAGCCGAGCCCGGCTTCCTTGAGCTGGCCGTCGACGCTGGTGGCCAGCATGTCGAGGCCTTCGTCGACCGGCACTTCCTTGGCCACCATCTTCTGCAGCGTCGCCGCCCATTCGGTGGTCAAATCGAAGAACAGCGGCTGCGGGGTGAACTTGATGCTGGCGCCCGGCGCCGAGACGTCGAACATCTCGACATAACCCGGATAGCTCTTGTTCAGCTTCTCGCGGAACATCTGGTCGTTCCAGACCGACTGACGGACCGGATTGACGAAGTCCATCTTGGTCGCACCGAACAACGCATGCTCGGGCCCGGATGCCCATTGCATGAAGTACCAGGTGGCGTCCTTGTCCTTCGAGAAATTGGACATCGACAGCGACCAGATCCAGATATTGGGCGTCGGCGCTTTGGCGGCGGGATTGGCCTTGAAGGCAGAGAAGGCGAGCTTGCCCGCCATCTTGTTGTCGCCGCCGTTCATGAAGTAGCCGAGAATGTCGGCGTCGAAGATCATCGCCGAGGCGCCGGCGCCAAGGTCGGTGCCGACCTGATACCAGGTGTAGGTCGACCAGTCCTTGGGGCCGCTCTCCTGGATCATCTGGACCCATTGCTTGTGGAAGGCCTTGGATTCGGCGGTGTTCATCGCGGCCGACAATTTGCCGTCAGCCGAGACGTTCAGGTCCTTCTGGTCAAAGTTGGCGTAGGCCGACAGGAAGCCGGGATGGATCGTCGCCCAGGAGCGCGAGCCGCGCACGCCGATGCCGTAGACGCCACCACCGACATCCTTGGTGAGCTTGGCCGCCGTAGCGACCATCTCGTCCATATTGCCGGGAACGCTGACGCCGACCTTGTCGAACATACCCTTATTGTAGGTGATGTTGTTCTGTTCGAAGCCCCACGGAATGCACCACTGCTTGGCGTCGTCGGAACCGAGCACGCCGCCAGGCTGACCGTTCCAGGCGCAGGACTTCCTGACACCGGGCAGGAAGTCGTCCCAGGCATAGTTCACGTTGGTCTTGGTCGGATCCTTGATCCACTCGTTAAGGTCGGTGATCCAGCCGGCCGGGCCATAGGTCCAGGTCATGTAGGCGCCGGTCATGAAGGCATCGTATTCAGGCGAGCTGGCCGACAGCGCAGCGGTGACCTTGTCGAAATAAACATCCTCCGGGAAGACGTCGTAGACGACTTCCATGCCGGTCAACTTTTTGAAATTCTCAAGGTTGGCGATCATCGCATCCGCGTAAGGATGCTTGTTGAGCAAGAGCTTGATGGTCTTGCCCTTGTGCGCCTGCCAGTCGAAATCTGCCGCCAGCGCACGGGTCTGCCCCAGATTGAGCAGCGTGCCGGCTGTGCCAGCGGCAAGGCCCATGGCGCCAAGGCCCTTGATCAGCCCACGACGATCGACTTGTCCGCGCAGGAACGCGTCGATCAGGTCTTTCTCTTTCTCATGCATTTGTCTTCTCCTCCACAGGGTAGTTTCAATCGAATGGTTGCCGGCTACCCGACCGGCGTCTGCTCCACGAGTGATCGCGCCGTCCGCTCATCGGTGACCAAGCCCTTGAGATAGCGGCCCTCCAACACCGATTTGATGGCACGAACCTTCACCTTGCCGCCGGCAACGGCGACAATCCTGCGATTGCTGATGTCTTCGCGCGCCAGCGCCAGCGCCCGGTTGGAAAGGGTCGTCTCGACCGCCTTTCCAGCATCGTCGAAGAAATGGCCGAGCAGTTCGCCGACGCCGCCCTTGCGGCGGATCTCCTCCATCTCACCCTTCTCGATCATACCGGTGGCGACCAGCGACGCCTCGCGCTCGGCGGTGCCGATACCGGCTATGAGCAGGTCGGCGGCCTTGCCGAGATCGAAGACCTCGCTGATGCCTTTCTGCCCGAGCAGCACGGTGCGATCCTCGACCGTGTTGGCGAACATCGGCACCGGCATCACATAGGCTTCCGCGCCGGTCCGTTCGGCCAGGCGGTGAATGACGTCGTGCGGATTGGCCGAGAACTTGCGCGTCAGGCCGCCAAGCAGCGAAACGAAGCGGGTCTTTTCGGCCGATATGCGCGGCAGATATTCGACGCAGGCAGCGAGCGTGCGGCCGTGACCGACGCCGATCAGCGTATCCTCGCCGCGTTCGATCTCACGCTTGAGGAACTGCGCGCCGGCAATGCCGAGCGCCTTGAGCGGCAGGTCTTCGCCATCGAAGTCGGGAACGACCTCGCAATAATCGAGGCCGTAGCGGCTGGACAAATCGTCTTCAAGCGCAACGCATTCCGACACTTCGCCGTCGATATAGACTTTGACCAACCCTTCCTGATTGGCCTTGGTGATGAGGCGATGCGCCTTGAGGCTGGTCAGGCCAAGCCGCTTGGCGACCTCCGACTGGGTCAGGCCGCCAGCATAATGAAGCCAGGCGGCACGCGTGGCCATACTGGTTTCATCGTCGCGCAGGAGGCCGTTTCCAAAACCAACCATTTCCGTCCTAAGATATTTTTATCAGTTGGTGCAAAATTTTTCACAAGCCGCCGCTGGAGTCAAGCGCCGCGTGGTTCAAGTTGCACAAAAAGGCGCCAAAAAGATCCAGCCCGCTGGAGAGCGATCGTGCAGGTTTGGGCCCATTGAAGTGTCGGGGCAGTCGAACTGATGGGCAAAGGCTGAAGGGCTCGCTCCAGCGAACCAGTTGCATGGGCCACCAGGGCCTGCCCCGCCGCCAGACACTGAGCGCATAGCTGGAGTTGGCAAACGCCGCGTCTTGCTGAAAATCCTCTGCCTGCCGAACGGCGGTAGACCGCGCTTGCGGATCAGGCGGATTCGGGCACATTAGAACAGGGGCAGAGACGTATCGATCTTCGCTTCGCGAGAGCTACAATAATTCTTCACAAACGGCGATCTATCCTGACGACAGGCGTTTGGTTCGAGTCACGAGGGGCGCGGCTTGGAATTCGATTTGAAGACCATTGAGGCGCTTGCTCCCGATCAGGCGTCGCTGAGCGCCGCCTCCAAGCTGACCAAGCGATCGAACTGGCCGCGGCTCGAAAAGAATGAGCAGCAGGCGCTCATCTGGGGTGAATGCCAGGGCTCCGGCTCCAATCCCTATCGGGTGGTGGTCGACACAGGCGATCACGGCTACAAATGCACCTGCCCGTCGCGAAAATTCCCGTGCAAGCACACGCTGGCCCTGATGTGGATTGCCGCCACCGCGCCAGCCAGTTTTGCAGCCGCTGAATCGACGCCGGAATGGGTGAATGATTGGCTTGGCCGGCGCAGAAAGACGACGCCAGCGCCAGCGCAATCGACACACGGCGCGGCAGCCAAGAGCATCGATGAAGCAGCACGGACGGACGAGCGCGCCGCCGTCGAAGACGTTACGGCGGTGGAGCGCCGCGAGGCAGCGCAGCGCAAGCGGGCGGAAGACACACGACAAGCAGTGTCGGCGGCGCTCGATGAGCTCGACCATTGGATCGCCGACCAGTTGCGGCTTGGTCTTTCCGGGTTTGTCGACGGCAGCAGCGACCGTTGCCGCCGGATTGCCGCGCGGCTGGTCGACATGAAGGCAACCGCGCTTGCCGGCCGCATCGACGAGATCCCTTCGCGGCTGATGGCGCTGCGGAGCGAAGAAAGACCGGATGCGGCGATCCGTGAGCTTGGCAAGCTTGTGCTGCTGGCCAAGGCATGGCGGGCGGCGCCGGATGATCCCGAATTGAAGCGCCTCGTATCGACATCGGAAACCCGCGAACAGGTTCTGGCCAGTCCCGATGCAAGACAGGTCGAAAGCTTCTGGGAAGTTCTGGGCGAGAAGATCGAGAGCCGCCGCGACGGTCTCGTCAGTCATTCGACCTGGCTGCTGGACCTGAAGAGCGCTACCCCGCAATTTGCCGTGCTGCTCGACTATTTTCCGGCTTCTGCCGGGCGCCGGTCCAACGCTTTTGCTCCGGGTGATCGTTTCGATGCCCGGCTGGTGTTCTATCCAGCCCGCAAACCGCTGCGCGCATTGGTGGCGGAACGCTTGGGTGAAGTGATGTCCGGCGCATGGCCTGATTTCAGCTTGGGCGCTACAAAGGACCCACTCGCCGGGCATGCTTCCTATCAGGATGCAGCGCCTTGGATTACCGATTGTCCTCTCATGCTGCCGCTTGGTGCGATCCTAGTCGACGACCGCGGCACAGGCTGGTGGCAGGCCGCGGATGATCCGCAAGGGATCGCCTTGCCGATCGCAGGCGCTGTCAATCAAACATTGCTCGGCCTCGACCTTGCGGCCACGGCAGCGCTCTGGGATGGCGCCCGGCTTGACCTTCTGGCGGCGCAAAGCAGATTCGGGAGGCTTGACCTGTCGTGAATGAGGGCGAGCAAGCAGGCCTGGCGACAATGCGCGATTGCTGGATCACCGGCGGAGCCACTTTCGATCTGGCTCCGACCGCCTGGAAGACAATCGCCGGCAGTGCAAGTCCCGACGAGCAGGAGCGCCGGCTGCTGGCAATCGCAGCGCAAGCGCTCGACGTCGCCCTGCGGCCTGCGGCGCCGAAGACGCTCAGGCGGCGGCCGCCGCTGCCCAGGCTTGCGCTTCCTATGCTGCCGGAGCGGTTGCGGCCGCTGTTGAGAGGGGCTCTGAAACACGCCGCCGACGCGGGACGCAAGACGCGCGTGGTGACGCTTGTCGCCAGCCGCGGCTTTGTCCTTCATCCGATGGACTGGATGCCTTCGGATCAGAACAGTCCGGACGTCTACGTCCCCTGGATCGACTGGCAAGCAAGCGTGGACGGGGAGAGACATGCCCCGCAAGAGAAACTGACGGCGGAAAATTGGGATGAATTCTATCCTGCCGCGCGACGCATCGCGCTGGCAGACATGCGCCGCAGTGAACCGGCTTCGGCTCGAATGCTGATCGAGGCCAAGGCATCGGGCGAGCCCGCCGAGGTCCGGCTTGCGCTGATCGAACTCATGCGCTTCGGCCTGAAACCTGAGGACGCGCCGTTCCTTAAAAGCCTCTCCGCCGACAGGTCCGGCAAGGTGCGCGAACTGGCTGGCCGGCTGCTGGCAAGGTTGGGAGAGCACGGCCGTTCAAACGATGGCGGACCGGATGATCCCGCAGCTGAACTCGCCACTTTCATCAGCGAAGGCAAATCCGGCTTCATCCGCCGCCGCAGCATCTACACGCCGGCGAAATTGAAATCGCCGGCGCAGGAAAAGCGCCGTGCCGAATTGTTCGAGACCTGCAATCTGGTCGACCTTGCCGCACGGTTGGGCGCTACCGAACCCGAATTCATAGGGGCCTGGCAGTTCGGCGCCGACAACAATGCCGACATCCTGATCGCACGAATGGTCGCCGCTTCAGGCAGTGATGCCGCGGTGACGCTGATGGCGGACGCGCTTGTCGCCGATGGCGGCAAACCAGCGCTGTTCGTACTGCACCTCACGCCGCGCCTGGACAGTCGCAGAAAACGAGCCCTCGTCCGGCTGATCCTCAAGCAAGCGAATTACCTCAACGCCATCAATCTGGCGGAAGGCATTGATGCTGGTTGGCTGGATTGGGACGACCTTTCGAACGGGCCAGCTCTTCCGGCGCTGCGTTCCGCCGTTGCGGGAAACGACGACGCCATGCGCCGGGGCGCCGACGATATACTGGAAACGATCGGCTTCCTTGCCACAGCGACCACGGCGGCAAAATTGATCGACGAGGTCGTCGCAGCCGGCATGCCGCCCGCAGCCCCATCACTCAGTGTCCTGCGTCTCAACGCGGCGCTGGCCGAACATCAGCCTAGAACCGACACATGATCAATCCGGAGAATTCATATGAACGCTGCCATCCGTCTCCCGGTCGAGCAAGCCTATGCCTCTGAATTGCAGGCGCTGGCGCGCGGTGACGACAGGCAAAAGCCTGCCGGCTGGAGCCTCTCTCCACAAGCTGTGCTGATTTATCTGCTGGGCGGGAAGGCCGGTGACGGCACGCCGGTAACGCCAAAATATGTCGGTCGCCGCCGGTTGATGGAGACTGCGGTGGCAACGCTCGCCACCGACCGCGCACTGTTGCTGCTCGGCGTTCCCGGAACGGCCAAGTCCTGGGTGTCGGAACATCTGGCCGCCGCCATCATGGGCGACTCGACGCTGATCGTGCAGTGCACGGCCGGCACCGACGAGAACCAAATCCGCTATGGCTGGAACTATGCGCAACTTCTGGCAAAGGGCCCGAGCCAGGAAGCATTGGTGCCGACGCCGCTCTACCGCGCCATGCAGACCGGCAAGCTCTGCCGGCTCGAGGAACTGACGCGCATGGGCTCCGATGTGCAGGACACGCTGATCACCGTGCTTTCCGAAAAGATGATGCCGATCCCGGAATTGAACACATCGATCTATGCCCAGCGCGGCTTCAACATCATCGCCACGGCAAACAACCGGGACAAAGGTGTGAATGAACTCTCCTCGGCGCTCAAGCGTCGCTTCAATGTTGTTGTGCTGCCCTTGCCGGAAGACATGGCTGAAGAGGTGGCGATCGTCTCCAAGCGGGTCGATGAGATGGCCGGCGGGCTCGACCTGCCGGTGCCGAAAAATGTCGGCGAGGAGATAGCTCGGGTATTGACCATCTTCCGCGAATTGCGGTCCGGTGCGACCGCCGACGGCAAGGTGACGCTGAAGACGCCTTCGGGCTCGCTGTCGACCGCCGAGGCGATCGCGACGATGGTTGGCGGCCTGAGCCAGGCGGCGTGGTTCGACAGCGGCAAACTCGGCGCGGAAGGTCTGGCCGCCAGCCTTGTCGGCGCGATCGTGAAAGATCCGGTCCAGGACAAGATCGTGTTGGAAGAATACCTGGAAACGGTGCTCAAGAAGCGGCCCGACTATGCCGGCTACTATGCGGCCTTGAACGCAGCGATCTGACGCGCCATGGGGCAGAACGACGTCGCCTATTTCGGCATACGCCATCACGGGCCGGGTTCCGCCGACAGCCTTGTGCAGGCATTGCAAGATTTGCAGCCGGTCGCCGTGCTGATCGAGGGGCCGATCGATGCCTCCGCGCTGCTGCCCTTGCTGGCCCGCCCGGAAATGCGGCCGCCGGTAGCACTGCTTTGCTATCCGGAGGAGGATCCGGCTTCGACAAGCTTTTGGCCATTCGCCGAGTTCTCGCCCGAGTATCAGGCGGTCCTTTGGGCCGTGGACAACAAGGCGGCGTTGCGCTTCATCGACCTGCCATCGTCGGCGCGCTTTACCGCAGAGACGGCCGACAGCACAGAAGAAGCCGATGCCGGCGAAGCGAAAGAAGCAAGCGAGCATGATGATGTGGCTTCACATCGGCGTGACCCGATAGGCACGCTGGCCCGCGCCGCCGGCTATGAGGATGGCGAAAGCTGGTGGTCGGACGTCATCGAGCAGAATCCGGAACCAGGCCCGATATTCGCGGCCATCTCCGACGCGATGATGACGCTGAGGGATGGTGAAGGCTCGATCGCGCAGTTCGAGGCCCAGCGCGAAGCGCATATGCGGCTCGAAATCGCTGCGGCGCGCAAGGAATTCGACGGACCTATCGCCGTCGTCTGCGGGGCGTGGCATGTGCCGGCATTGCAGGCGACACACACGCAGAAAAACGATCAAGCCCTGCTTAAGGGGATTGCAAGGCGCAAGAGCACGATGACGTGGGCACCGTGGACGGGACCGCGTCTGGCGCTGGGCTACGGCTATGGCGCGGGCGTCGTCGCACCCGGCTGGTGCAAGCATCTCTGGCGCACGCGCGGCCGGCGCGATGCAGCAACCTTGTGGCTTGCAATGATTGCAGCGGTGCTGCGGATGAAGGGTCACCTGGTCTCGACCGCTTCGCTGATCGAAGCGGAGCGGCTCGCCCGCACGCTCGCCGCGATTCGCGAGCGGCCGAAACCCGGGTTTGAGGAATTGCGCGACGCCGCGATTGCGGCTCTGTTCAATGGCGAAGCGTTGCTATGGGCCCTGGTCGAGGCCGAGCTGCTTCTGGGCGCGGACGTCGGCGAAATTCCACCCGACACGCCGTTGGCGCCATTGATCGAGGATCTGCAGCGTAACCAGAAGGCGGCGCGGCTGAAGCCCGAGGCGCTGGAGCGGGAACTATCCGTCGACCTGCGAAGTGACAGCGGGCTGTTTCGTTCGACATTGCTGCATCGGCTGAACGTGCTTGGTGTGCATTGGGGCAAGTTGACGGACGCCGGTCGCAGCCGTGGCACCTTCCGCGAGCGGTGGACCCTGGCCTGGGAGCCGGAATATGCCGTTCGCCTGGTGGAGAACCTGATCTACGGGCCGACCATCGAAAAGGCTGCCAACGGCCGCCTGATCCAGATGATCGAAGCGGCAGCAACCCTCGATACGCTTGCGGCACTGGTCCAGGGCGCCATCACGGCAGGCCTGTCGGAAGCATCGACGGCCGGTCTCGCGGCCCTGGAGGCGCGCGCGGCGCGCAGCAGCGAATGCCTGGAGATTCTGGCCTCGATGCCGCCGCTCGCCGACATCATCCGCTACGGCGAGGCCCGCAAAACGGAGACGAACCGGCTTTCCGGTCTCATGGAGCGGCTGATCGTCGAAGGTGCGATCGCGCTTCCCTATGCGGCACGCGACCTGGATGAGCAGGCCGCCGCGACGCTGGCTAGCGCGATGCGCAAGGCCGATGAGGCGATCAGGCTGGTCGAGCCAGGGGAAGACGTGCTGAACGGATGGCGCAACGGGCTGGCTGCCGTGCTGGAGGGGTCGCGGGCGACGGCGCTGCTGGCCGGATGCGCCGCGCACCTGCTCTACGAGGCCGGCCGCCTGTCCGCCGAAGCCGCTGCCGGGCTGCTCGGGCGACGCCTGTCGCCGGGCACGCCGGTCACTGAAGCGGCAGGGTTCTTCGAGGGCTTCTTCAGCACAGCCGGTCAACGGCTGATCTATGACGAAGGTCTGCGCGGCGCGGTCGATTCCTGGCTCAAATCTCTCGACGAAGATGCTTTCATCGCGCACCTGCCGTTGCTGCGCCGTGTCTTTTCCAATCTGGACAGCATGGAGCGCCGGCGGCTGATCGAAGCGGTTCTCGGCCGTGCCGCGCGCTTGCCGGCTGGCCTGACGCCGACGCCGGATGGCGGCGAGGCATGGCGCCGACACCTGGAACGGCTTGGACCATTGCTCATGGGAGGAAACGGCAATGGATGACGAAGGCGAAATGAACGGGCCCGGCCCACTCACTGCAGATGCCGGAAGGGAGCGCCGCTGGCGCCTGGCGATCGGCGCCGATGACGAGGCGTCGGCGGCACTTTCCAGCGACGACAAACGACTTTCGGCGGCACTCGATGCTCTCTACGGCGATGGTGCCAGCGCGGCGGCCAGTGACCCGCGCAAGCGGCGTGGCGGGCTTGGCCGCTCGGCACCGCGGGTTGCGCAATGGATGGGCGACATTCGCTCCTTCTTTCCCGCGCAGGTCGTTCAGATTGTCCAGAAGGACGCTTTCGAACGGCTGGACCTGAAGCAGATGCTGATGGAGCCGGAGTTCCTCAAGGCGATCGAGGCGGACGTCAACCTGGTCGCCGACCTGATTTCGCTGCGCTCGGTCATGCCGGCCAAGTCCAAGGACATCGCCCGCACGATCATCGCCGACATCGTCGCCAAGCTGATGCAGAAGCTGGAACAGAAGACCGCCGAGGCGATACGCGGCGCGCTCGACCGATCGAAGCGCACCAACCGTCCGCGTGCACGCGATATCGACTGGCAGCGCACCATCTCGGCGAACCTTCGCCACTACCAGCCCGAGCACAAAACCATCGTGCCGGAGAAGCTGGTTGGTTTCATGCGCAAGCAGCGCCGGCTGGTCGATCTTGACGAAGTCGTTCTCTGTGTCGACCAGTCCGGCTCGATGGCAAGCTCGGTGGTCTACGCCTCGATCTTCGCGGCGGTGATGGCCTCGCTGCCGGTCGTGCGCACCAAGCTCGTCTGTTTCGATACGGCCATCGTCGACCTTACCGAAGAACTCAGCGATCCCGTCGAAGTGCTGTTCGGCGTGCAGCTTGGCGGCGGCACCGATATCAACCAGGCCGTCGCCTATTGCACCGACCGTATCGAGCGGCCAACCAAGTCGCATCTGGTGCTGATCACCGACCTCTACGAGGGCGGAAATGGCCAGGAGTTGCTGCGGCGGCTGGCGGCGCTGGTTCGATCCGGCGTCAATGTCGTCGTGCTTCTGGCACTGACCGACCAAGGCCGGCCCGGCTACGATCCGGCAATGGCAGGTTCGGTTGCTGCACTTGGCATTCCGGTCTTCGCCTGCACGCCGGATTTGTTTCCGGATATGATGGCGGCGGCATTGCGCCGGGAAGATATCGGCGCTTGGGCGGCGGGAGCCGACATCAAGCTGGTTCGCGCCGAGGCCGAGGCGCCTAGGGCGAACGCGTGAGCCCCATGTCACAGAAGGTTGCCGAGCTCCTGTCGCGGCTGGAAAAACGGCTGGACAGATCAGCGATCGTTTCGGCCGACGAGGCCGGACCGCGTTACAGGGAAGATCCCGACGGCAAAGCCGGCGCACCGCCGGCGTTCGTCCTGCGCCCGCGCACGGCCGGCGAGGTGTCGGACATACTGCGTCTGTGCAACGAGGTGGGGCAGAGGCTTGTCGTCCAGGGTGGCCGAACCGGGCTTGCCGGTGCGGCTCGCATCCAGCCCGGCGAAGCGGTGCTGTCGCTGGAGAGCATGACGGCGATCGAGACCCCCGACCGCGAGGCGGCAACGATCGTCGCCGAGGCCGGCGCACCACTGCAGATGGTGCAGGACGCGGCCGATACGGCCGGCTTGCTGTTCGGCGTCGACATCGGCGCGCGCGGCACGGCCACGGTCGGCGGCAATGTCGCCACCAATGCCGGCGGTATCCGGGTGCTGCGCTACGGCATGTACCGCGCGCAGGTGCTCGGCCTGGAAGCGGTACTTGCCGATGGCAGCATCCTGACGTCGCTCAAGGGCTTGTCCAAGGACAATTCGGGCTATGATCTCAACCAGCTATTCATTGGCAGCGAAGGCACGCTGGGCGTCGTCACGCGCGCCTGCCTGCGGCTGCACCCGAAGCCGGCCACAGAGGTCAACGCCTTCTGCGCGCTTGCCTCGCTCGACGCGGCGATCGCGCTGCTCGGCCTGCTCAGGCAGAAGCTTGGACCCTTGCTCTCGGCCTATGAGGTGAATTTCGCACCGCTCTATGGCGCCATGGTCGCCGGCATGGACGTGCCGGCGCCGCTGCCCGTCGGCTCGCCCGTCTATGTGCTCGCCGAGATCCAGGGCAGCGAGCCCGATCGCGACGGCGAACGTTTTGCCGCTGTGCTGATGCAGGCGGTCGAGGACGGCGTGATCGACGACGTGGTGGTCTCGCAGTCGCCGCGCGAATTCCGCGCGCTATGGGCGGTGCGAGAGGACGCCAATCGCTTCCTGTTTTCGATAAAAGGCCTGGTCGGCGTCGATGTCAGCATCCCGCTGGCGCGGATAGGGACTTTCCTGCGGGAAGCTGAAGCGGCAATCCAGGCCGTTGACCGCAACGCCGACATCTACGTCTTCGGCCATCTCGGCGATGGCAATCTGCACTATCAGGTCCGCACGGTGGATCCGGCGGCCGCATACGACGTCGTCTATCGGGGCGTCGCTGCGGCCGGCGGCGGCGTCTCGGCCGAGCATGGCATCGGCCTCGACAAGAAGGAATGGTTGCACCTCGTGCGCAGCGATGCCGAGATCGCGGCCATGCGGCGCTTGAAAGCGGCTTTCGATCCGAACAATATCCTCAATGCCGGGCGGGTTTTCGATCTCGGGCCCGCCTGAAATCGAAGGCCGGTAGCGCCGGCCGGGTGCTGAGCCTATCTGGCCATGCGCTTCAACCGCGCATGCGCCACGGCAATGCGGGCAGCGAGCGCAGCGTTGTTGCGGACCAGCGCGATATTGGCCTTCAGGCTGCGGCCCTGCGAAAGCTCATTGATGCGGGCGAGCAGGAACGGCGTCAGTTCCTTGCGCCCGATGCCGCGTTTCTCAGCCTCTGCCACCGCTGCCGTGATCGTGCCGTCGATGAAGGCCGGATCGAGTGCATCCACTTCCGGAATCGGATTGGCGACGACGATGCCGGTGCCCGAGCCGATCTGCTCGTGCAGCAGCATGGCCTGCGCAATCTCCTCCGGCATGTCGAGGCGGTGATCGGCTTTCAGTCCGCTGGAGCGCGTATAGAAAGCCGGAAAATCGTCGCTCTGATAGGCAATCACCGGCACGCGCTGGGTCTCCAGATATTCCAGCGTCTTTGCAATATCGAGGATCGATTTCACGCCGGCGCAGACGACGGTCGTGCCGGTCTGGCCGAGTTCGGTCAGGTCGGCCGAGATATCGAAAGTGGCCTCGGCGCCACGATGCACGCCGCCGACGCCGCCCGTCGCGAAAATGCCGATGCCGGCGAGTGCGGCGATCCGCATCGTCGCCGAAACCGTGGTTCCGGCCGACCCGCCGCCCACCATGACGGCGGCGAGGTCGCGCCCGGAGGCCTTGGCCACGTCTTTTGCCGCTGCCAGCTGCTCCAACTCCCGGTCACCGAGCCCGACTTTGATCTTGCCGGCGACCACCGCGATCGTGGCGGGCACCGCACCGTTCTTGCGCACCACGGTCTCAACGCCCCGCGCTGTCTCCAGATTGGCAGGATAAGGCATGCCGTGGGTGATGATCGTCGATTCCAGCGCCACCACCGCGCGGCCTTCACGAAGTGCTGCCGCGACTTCGTCGTTCAGGTGGAGAAGGGAAGGTTTCATCGTCATTTCGCTTTCAGGCTTCGGCTCGCGTTAAGGCGGAAATGCGGTGCATGCCGGCGGTGAGGAAGCGCGGCGACAAATCGGGATGAACACTGGATTCGCTCTCGGTGGTCAGCGTGGCGAGCAGCGCCCCGGTGCGCGCCGCGTGAGCTACTGGATCTCCCGAAAGTACCTTGTACAAGGTGCCGGCAATCATCGCGTCGCCGGCGCCGGTGATGTCGACGGCGCGGGCCGGGACGGAGCGCATCGTCGCCACGCCGCTTTCGGTCGCCACCGCAAAACCATGCGCGCCCATGGTCACGATCACCTCGCTGGCGCCGGCCGCGCGCAGCGCCGCAGCAGCCTCCTTCGGCTTCAGCCGCTTGTCGGCATCGGTGATGCCGAGCATCGCGTTGGCCTCGTCGTGATTGGTGAACAAAAGGTCGATGCCGGTCAGGTCCTTTGGCAGGCGCGCCGATTTCGGCGACGAGACCGTGTCGACGGCGAGCTTGAAGCGCGCGCCCTGCTTGCGCGACATCAGCGCTGCGATCGTTGCAGCCGGCAGGTTGCAGTCGATGAACACCCATGTCGCCGAAGCCAGATGCGGCCAGAAGCGGTCGAGATAGGACGACGAAAACAGATCGAAGATCTCCATGTCGGCGATGCCGAGCACGAGATCGTTGTTGAGGTCGAGGATCGCTGCATATTCCGCCGTTGGCCGCTGCGTGGTGGTGATGACCTGGCTGACGTCGGCGCCGAGGTCGCGCAGATGCCGCACCAGCGAGCGGCCGGTTTCATCGTCGCCGACAATCGAGACGAAGCTTACGTCGAGGCCGAGGCGGACGAGGTTCTCGGCGACGTTGCGGGCAACGCCGCCGAAGCTGCGATAACCGTCGACCGGGTTCGACGTCTCGAAGATCAGATCCTTCTTGGCGTGGTACTTGCGGTCCAGAACCGCGCCGCCGATGCAGATCATGCGCTTGGAGGCCGGCAACACATAGCCACGGCCGAGAATGTAGCCCTTGTTGACGAGCTGCACGATGTGGGCCGCGACGGTCGAGCGGGCAATGCCGAGCGCGGTCGCTATATCCTGCTGGCCGGCGAAAGGGTTCGCCGCGATGAGATCCAGCACTGCCTGTTCCTGTGCTCCAAGGTCGTCCATCGCCTCACCCGGCCCGCGCAATTCATGGCTGGACTTTGATCAACAACAGATGATGTTGTCAACATTTGTTTGGATTAACAGGGTCCGCCAATGCCAGCCGCTGGTACTGGTCAACGCTTGGCGCCGCATCACATTACTTGTTGCCGATGGCGAGAAGTTTGAAAGTAAGCGGATGAATGAACAGGAGTTGATGTCGGAGCTGGAGCGGTTGGTTTCCGAGGATCGGAACCCGAGGACGATGGATATCGACCTGTTGCCGACCATCGAAATCCTGCGCATGATCAATGACGAGGACAGCGGCGTTCCGGCCGCCGTCGAGAAGGTCATTCCGGAAATTGCTGCCGCGGTAGACCGGATCGTTAGTGCGTTTCAAAAAGGGGCGCGGCTTGTCTATATGGGCGCCGGCACGAGCGGCCGGTTGGGAGTTCTCGACGCCTCGGAGTGTCCGCCAACATTTGGCGTGCCCGAGGACATGGTGCTCGGCCTGATCGCGGGCGGCCCCAAAGCGCTGGTGCGGGCTGTGGAAGGCGCCGAGGATGATCCGCAACAAGGCATGAAGGCACTGCAGGGCATCAAGTTGACCGCCGACGATGTAGTGGTCGGCATCGCGGTCAGCGGCCGCACACCCTACGTCATCGGCGGCTTGACCTATGCAAGGCAGGTGGGAGCAGCGACCGTGGCGCTTTCCTGCAATCCCAGGTCAGTCATTGCCGGCATTGCCGACATTGCCATCTCTCCGCTTGTCGGCCCCGAGGTTCTCGCCGGCTCGACCCGGCTGAAGTCGGGAACCGCGCAAAAGCTGGTTCTCAACATGCTGACGACAGCCAGCATGATCCGGATCGGCAAGAGCTATCAGAACCTGATGGTCGACCTTAATCCCAGCAACAAAAAGCTCGTCGCCAGGGCGGTTGGGATCGTGATGCAGACCACCGGCTGCACAGCGCAGCAGGCACGACGGGCGCTCGGCCAGACCGGCAAGGACGTCAAGCTGGCGATACTGGTGACAATCACCGGGATGGGCATCGAAGAGGCGCGGAAGGCGCTCGACAATGCGGGCGGGTTTCTGAGAAAGGCCATAGGCGAAAAGACGCTGTGAAGCCGCCTGGATACCGGGATACTTGGTATACTGGTATACAGGACGGATCGACTTCGACAAAGGCAAGGCATGACCTTGCTCACCAACCGGATCCATCCCACACCTCAACAGCGGGATTATCGAATTCGCCAATCGGTTGGCGATCTCGTCAACGGAGCCTAACAAGTGATGATTGCGAAAAGTGGGGAACCAATCTGGGCCGTCGGCCTGATGACCGGCACCGTGCTGGACGGCAATATAGATGTTGCGCTGATCAAAACCGACGGCGAGCGGATCGCGGATTTCGGCACCTACACGCTGGCGCCCTACCCGAGATCAATCCAGACGCTGCTGGAGGAGACGCTGCGCCAGGCCAGGACCTGGAGTTTCACCGGGCCGGAGCCGGCAATCTTTCGCGAAGCCGAAGAAGCGCTGACGCGCGCCCAGTCGGCGGCCGTCAAGGATCTGGTCGAAAGCTACGGGCTGACGATGGCCGATATCGGCGTCGTCGGCTTCCATGGCCAGACCGTGCTGCATCGCGCCCCGCAAGTCGGCCGGCTCGGCCAGACCCGCCAGCTCGGCGATGGCGAGTTGATGCATGCCATACTGGGCACCAAGGTCGCCTACGACTTCCGCTCGGCCGACATGCGCGCCGGCGGGCAAGGGGCGCCGCTGTCCGCGGCCTACCACGCCGCGCTGCTGCGCGATGCCGATACTAGCGGCGATACGGCGGTGCTCAATCTCGGCGGCGTCGCCAACATCACCTGGTGGGACGGCAAGGACAATGTCGTCGCCTTCGACACCGGACCGGCCAATGCGCCGTTGAACGATTTCATCAAATCGAAAGGGCTTGGCGAAATGGATCGCGACGGCGCGCTCGCCCGCGACGGCACTGTGGACGAAGCCCGGCTGGCCAAGCTCCTGCAGCATCCCTACCTGGCCAAGCCCTACCCGAAATCGCTGGACCGGTTCGATTTCGGCGCGGCCATGGCGGATGGGATGAATGCTGAGGACGGCGCCGCACTGCTGACGGCCTTCACCGCCGGGGCCGTCGGCAAGGCGCTCGACCTCCTGCCGCACCGGCCGAGGCGGCTGGTGGTCAGTGGCGGCGGCCGCCATAACCCGACGATCATGGCCATGCTTGCCAGCCGCGCCGGCGTCGAAGCCGTGCCGGCGGAGGCGCTCGGCTGGAAGGGTGACGCGGTCGAGGCGGAGTGCTTTGCCTTCCTTGCGGTCCGCGTGCTCAGGGGCCTGCCGATCAGCTTCCCGACCACCACCGGTGTGCCACAGCCGATGCGCGGCGGGCGCCTTGCCGGCTGATCAAGGCGACAATTTCTTCTGCAGGAAGACGCGGCTGCGGCCGACGGGAAAATCGGGAAGCACGCCGAACGGCCGATATCCCTGACGCTCATAAACGGTTGCGGCTTTCGGATTGAAAGTGTCGATCAAGACGCCATGACAGCCGCGTGCGACGGCTTCCTGTTCGGCTGCGTCCAGCATCCTGCCGGCCATGTGCCGGCCGCGCAGTCGCTCATCAACCCAGAGCCACTGCACATAGAGCCAGCCCCAGGCGGTATATCCCGAGATGCCGCCGACAACCGCACCGTGTTCGTCGCGCACGAATACGGCGAGTGCCTTTCTGTTGGTCGGACCGACGTCGCTGTCGTTGAACGCGCTGAGTCGCTCCCCGAGAAAAGCGAGCGCTTTCGGCGACGGGTCGGCGGTGGTTTCAAGCGTCGTGTTCATCACAGGTCCAGACGAGTTCACAGCCGGATATCGCCAAGCGTTAACGAAGGACAAGACGGGCAGGATTGCAAGCTGCGCCGCCGCCAGAGCCCGGGGGCGACGGTCAGCCAAACCCACACGCAGCGTGAGCCGCGTATCCAAAACCCAACCAGGAACGTCTCAACCATGGACTCTGCGCATCAGGAGATATGAATGAGAAAATTGATCGTGGGCAGCTTCATTTCGCTGGATGGCGTCATCGAAGCACCAATGGACTGGGCCTCCCCTTTCTTCGACGACGAAGCCAGGGAGCGTTCCTATGAAAAGGCCGGCGAGGCGGATTTCTTCCTGCTCGGTCGCGTCACCTATGAGATGTTTTCGACGCGCTGGCCGCAGGTCAAAGGCAGCAAGTACATGGATCGGATGAACGGGCTGAAAAAATTGGTTGCATCGCGAACCCTCAAGGAGGTGAGCTGGAACGCCGCGCTGATCGAGGGTGATGTCGCCGCCGAAATCGCCAGGATCAAGCAACAGCCCGGTGGGAACATACTGAAATATGGGGTAAGCAATCTCGACCAGACACTGCTCGCCAATAGGCTTGTCGACGAGTACCAGCTCTCTATCGTGCCAACCCGCGTGGGACATGGCAAACACGCTTTCGACGATGTCGATCCGTCCCTGGTCAATCTGGAGCTGGTGGGCACGCATCGGTTCAAGAACGGTGTCATCACGCTGACCTATGTCCCGCGATGACCCGCGAGCTGTCGGGTGGCACGTATCTTTTTCCCGACGCCGTCGTCTTGGGTGTTGGCCGGCAAGATATGCGGGCCAGACGTGCCTTACGGTCGGATACGATGAAGATGCAACCAAGACTCTCCCCTACCGGGCTCTTTGACGCTCGCTATGCCGCGTTCTTGGAAACGATTGCGTATTTGCGAGGACGGCTGCACCGCTACTGCGCACGCATGACAGGTTCGATCCTGGACGCCGAGGACGTCATGCAGGAAGCGCTGTTCGAGGCCTATCGGAAGATCGAGAAGCTTGACGACCCAAGCGCCCTTCGCCCTTGGCTGTTTCGTATCGCACACAATCGCTGCATCGATTTCCTACGGAACCGGCAGGTGCGCGAGCGTGCCGAAGCAGGCTTCGTCGAAGAGGAGATCATCCTGCCCGTCGAGCCGGCGGGCCGGGGCGCCGACCGCGCGATCGAACGGCTGGTGATCCACCTGCCACCCAAGGAGCGCGCCTGTGTCCTGCTCAAGGACGTCTTCGACTATTCGCTGGAAGAGATTGCCGATCTCGTCGGCTCGACGGTGGGCGGCGTCAAGGCGGCTTTGAGCCGCGGCCGCTCGAAGCTGGCCGCGCTGCCGAGCGGGCCAATCGTCCGCTCGGAGCCCCAGCGCGATCCTGAGATCTCAAGATTGCTCAATCGCTATGTCGAACTTTTCAACCGCCGCGACTGGGACGGGGTGCGAGCTTTGACGAGCGCCGATGCCCAGCTGCGGGTCGCGGATTGCTTCAGGGGCCAGCTTTCGGAGTCACCTTATTTTTTCGAGTATGAGAAGGCGCAAGTGACCTGGAAGATGGTAATGGGCGAAATCGATGGCGAGGCGGTGCTGCTCGTGCTTCACCCGAGCGAGGACGGCTGGAAACCGGCCCATCCAGTTCGGGTCGAAGCCGCCGACGGGATCATCAATCGCATCACCGACTATTATGCCTGCCCTTGGATGATGCCGGAGGCCGGCAAGATTGTCATTGCCAACCCGACGTGAGGTCGGAGCACGTCGGTCCGAACTTGCGTCAGGCCAGCCAGTCAACCGTCGGCGGCGTCTTGCCCACCAACTGTCAAGCGCGGCGAATGCCACGCCGCCGCCGAAGCGGCAACCAGCATGAGCAGCGCTGCGACCATTGCAGATGCCGCAAAACCAAAGCTGGAATAAAGCGGCCCGAAGGCGGTGGTGCCGACAAACACCGCGAGATAGGTCACCGCGCTGTTCAGGCCCATGATCGTGCCGCGCCGCGCCGGATCGAGCGCCGAGAGGCGCATCACCAGGACGTTCAGCCCGAAATGATTAGCAAGGCCCCAGAGCGCGACCATCGCGATGGTCAGATGGAAACTGCTGCTTGCCACGGCAAGCGCGACATAGACGATCGCGACGAGCAGATAGGCGAACGGCATGACGCGTCGCGCGCCGAGGCGATCGATCAAACCGTCAAGAAGTGCCGCCATGCCGAAACCGGCGCCATAGGCGAGCGCGGCCAAGCCGTTGGCACTGACCGGCCGTCCCAAGCCGTTGTGAAGATGATCGCCAAGATAGCCATAGACGCCGTAGAAGGCGGTCATGAAGGCGCCGCAGGCGACCAGAAGCGGCACTATGCCGGGAACGGCCAAGGCGCCGAGCGGCGTCGGCGCCGGGCCGCTTTTCCTGACATCGTTCAGCGACGTCAGCGTAAGACCGGTCAATGCAAGCGCCGCAAGCACTGCGACCGCCGCGAAAACAGCACGCCAGTGCAGCAGATCGGCAAGCACCGCCGACAATGAGACGCCTGCCACCATGCTGAGCGTCCATCCGGTCAGCACGACGCCGATCGTCCCGCTTTCGCGTCCAGGGGGCGCGATCGCCGCGGCGCTGGCATAGATTGCGGGCATGGCGATACCGGCGGCGATGCCGGCGAGAAGCTGGGCCGCAACCAGCGACGTTACCGTCGGCGCAGCGGCGCTGGCGAGGAGCGCTATCGCCAGCAGCAGCAAGGCTGCTTGCAGCATGCGGCGGGCGCCGAGCCGATCGATATAGCGTGCCAGGAACAAGGCGCTTGCGGATGTGCCAAGACCGAACGCGGCGGACGCGATCATGACGGCCGGCACGCTCGTCGCAAACGACGCCGCCACCGCCGGTGCTATCGGACCGAGGACCAGCGAGTTCGAGCCGATCACCGCGATGCATCCGGTGAGCAGATAGGCGAGCGCCGGGATAGGCGCTCTTGCCGTCAATGTTGCGACTTGATCACTGTTCGTCATACGACGATAATCGCCGTATTAAATTCTGTATCAATAAGGAATTTCATCATGGATGAAGAAACAGATGGCGTTCCGCAGAACAGGCCTGCTGCCCGCGATGTCGACGCAACCGACCGAAAAATATTAGGCGTTCTGGTCGACGACGCCACGATCAGCTATGCCGAGCTCGGTGATCGCGTCGGCCTGTCGCCGCCGGCAGCGCACGAACGGGTGAAGCGCCTTCGGCGCAGCGGCGCCATCCGCAACACCGCGGCCATCATCGATCCCAAGGCGGTGCGCAAGCCGTTGCTTGCTTTTGTGCACATCGACACCAAGGGCTGGGGAAAGACCCCCGAACTGATGGCTATTTCCGAGCATCCCGAAGTTGAGGAGATTCATTCGGTGGCCGGCGACACATGCATGCTGATCAAGGTCCGCACCGAGGACACAAGGGCGCTCGAAGGCCTGCTGTCGCGGCTTTACGAAACGCCTGGCGTCACCTCGACGCGAAGCTATGTGGTTCTGTCGACCTATCTGGAGCGGCCGGTGCAGCCCGGGATCACGACGGAATGGCCGGCGCCCCGACACATGGCCAAGCCGCTATATTAGGGCCATCCTGCGTCCAATCAACCAAGCTCCAGGGTCGTTATTGCAAAGACCCCGGATTGCGCTGACTGCGGCGCTTTTCCCTTGTACATTCGAGCTGTTTCGAAGCCCGGTTGAAGGCCGGCGGACGTCAGCCGAACTGCAAATTGCCCGCTGGTCTCGGGCACGTCGAGATGGACATTTCCGGGTTCGGAGATGCCAGCGAGCGCGGCGAAGAGACGACTTGCCGCGTCCAGGCTGTTGGAAAAAAGCGGCCCGATCTTGCAACCGTCGCGGCATCGGCGCGCGACGCCGTATCCTTCGATTACGCCGTCCCTAACGATCGCCAGCGCCATGTGCGGCGGGCGCAGCCAGTGTTCCAGGAAGGATCGCCTCGGAGCGGGAAAGAACCGGCTGTCATAGTCCAGGACATCCAGTAGGAGCTCCGGTTCGATGGCGCGAATATCACTACCGCCGGCGGCTTCCCGACCATTCGGCGATCCGACGAACCGGATCGTCCGGTAGACCGGCGCAAAGCCCATGCTGCGGTAGTTGGCCTGCTGTTCGACGACACCATCGAGGCCGATTGTACGGTTGCCGAGCCGCGCCATGCCGGCGTCCCAGACTGCCTTGCCATGGCCCTCACCGCGCCGGTCCGGCCGACAGATGTAGAGGCCGATGAAACCGAAATCGTCGCCATAAGCCACAGCAGAAATACCGGCCACCATCTCGCCATCGACAAAGGCGCCGATGAAGCCCTCGGGATCCGCTGCCTGGAACGCCACGGCATCGCCAACACCGGGATTCCAGCCTTCCGCTGCCGCCCAGTCGACAAGGGTTTCCACCTCGTCAAGTGCGAGCGTTCTGATCGTTCGGCGCATTGCGGTCACTCGGCGGCAACAGATCCGGGGGCGAAGGATTTCAATGCGCCACGATAAGGCTTTGCCAGTGGGCTTGCATAGGCGCCACGCTTGGACGTCGACAGGCCAAGCGCAATCAAGGCCTCGGCCTGCTTGACCGCTGCGCCGACGCCGTCGATGACCGGAACGCCGAATTCCCGCTGCAGCGCGGCTGCGAGATCGGCCATGCCGGCGCAGCCGAGCACAATGTCCTCGGCGCGATCCTCCTCGAGTGCGCGCGCGATCTCGCCCCGTAGTTTCAGGATCGCGTCCGATGCCGGGTCTTCGAGGGCAAGAACCGGAATGTCGGCGGCGCGCACGCGTGCCCGCCCGGCCATGCCATAGCGCTGCACCAGCCCTTCGACCGGCACGCGCGAGCGCTCGGTCGTGGTGACGACGGTGAAGCGCTGGGCGATGAACGAGGCCGTGCTAAGCGCTGCCTCGCAGATGCCGATGACCGGAATGTTGGCCATGGCGCGCGCGGCATCGAGGCCGGTGTCGTCGAAACAGGCGATGATCGCGGCCTGCGCGCCCGAGCGCTCGCCGGCGGCGATCTCGACCAGAAGGCCCGGCACGGCAAGCGCCTCGTCATCATAGCCTTCGATCGAAACCGGACCCATCGACGAGGTGACGGCGACGATTTCCGTCTGGGCGCCGGCCACGAGCCGCGCCGCCGTTGCAATGGTTTGGGTCATGCTGGCGGTGGTGTTCGGATTGACAACGAGGATTTGCATTGCGGTTCTCAAGCACGCGCCCGGCGGCGGCCGACATAGACGATTGCGCCAAGCGTCAGCAGGATCACCAGGAAGGAAAATACCGTCGTCACGGTGCCCAGCGCATAGAGCACCGGCGTCGTCACATTCGTCGTCATGCCGTAGATTTCGAGCGGCAACGTGTTGAACGTGCCCGAGGTCATCAGCGTGCGGGCGAACTCGTCATAGGACAGGGTGAAGCCGAACAGGCCGACGCCGATCAGGCTGGGCGCGATCATCGGCAGCACGACATGCGCGAAGGTCTGCCATGAGGTCGCGCCCAAATCCCGCGCGGCCTCCTCATAGGCCGGCGAAAACCGGTTGAAGACGGCGAACATGATCAGCACGCCGAAGGGCAAGGTCCAGGTCAAATGCGCCCCGAAGGCAGACGTGTACCAGGCGGGACGAAAGCCGATCTGCTGGAAGACGACGCCGATGCCGAGGCTAATGATGATCGACGGCACAACCAGGCTGGCGACGGCCAGGTAGAACAATGCGGTGGCGCCGTGAAATTTTTGCCGGAAGGCAAGACCGGCAAGCAGTGACACGCCAACGGTCACGATCATCACCATCAGGCCAAGGATGAAGGAACGTTTGAAGCTGCCGCCGAAATCGCCGACCGCCTGGCGCTCGAACAGATTGGCGAACCAGTGCAGCGAAACGCCGTTCAATGGGAATGTCAGCCCGCCATTCTCGCCCTGGAAGGAGAGGATCAGGACCGCCGAGAGCGGGCCGTAGAGAAACAGCACGAAAACGGCGAAGAAGGCCGCCAGCACGTAGAATTCGAGGGGGCGCTTGTCGTGGCTCACGTCACAGCTCCTTGCGGATGTCGACGATGCGCAGGATGCCGGCGACCATCAGCAGCACCAGCACCAGCAGCACGACCGCATTGGCGGCGGCCGCCGGATATTGCAGCAGCGACATCTGGTTCTTCATCATCAGCGCGACGGAGGCGCTCTGTCCGCCGGACATCACCTGCACCGTCGAAAAGTCGGCCATCACCAGCGTGACGACGAAGATGGTGCCGATTGCCATGCCCGGCTTGGCAAGCGGAATGACGACGTTCCACAGGACCTGCCAGCCGGACGCGCCGGCATCACGCGCGGCTTCGATCAGCGACTTGTCGATGCGCATCAGCGTGTTGAAGATCGGCGTCACCATGAACAGCGTGTAGAGATGCACCATCGCGAGCACCACGGCGAATTCGGAATACAGCAGCCATTCGATCGGCTTCGGGATCAGCCCGATCTCAACCAGCGTCGAGTTGACCAGCCCGTTGCGGCCAAGCACCGGAATCCACGAAATCATGCGGATGATATTGGAGGTTAGGAACGGCACCGTGCAGACCAGGAACAGCACCATCTGCATGGCTGTGGTCCTGATGTGGAAGGCGAGGAAATAGGCGACCCAGAAGCCGATGAACAGCGTCAGCGCCCAGACGATGGCGGCATATTTCAGCGTGTTCAGATAGGTTTTCCAGGTGACCCAGGAGCCGAGCGTGTCGGCATAGTTGGTGGTCAGGAAATCCGGGTACATCGCCGCGAAATCGTAGTCCCAGAAGGAGACCACGGCGATCATCAGGATCGGCAGCAAAAGAAACGCGCCGAGGATCAGCGCCAGCGGGGTCGCCTGGAGGTAGGGGACGAGGCCGCCGATCGAGAACCAACGGCGTCTGGTGGGTTTGGCGGACTTAACGTGAGTGGATTGTTCGAGCGCTACGGTCATCAACATCTCGGTCTAGGTCGGCGACGCGAATGAGGCTGCGTTCCCTTCTCCCCCTGTGGGAGAAGGTGGCCGAGCGAAGCTCGGTCGGATGAGGGGTGCTCCAGCTTGGCCCGACGTCGATCCGTCCAACACCCCTCAACCGTCTTGGCGCTACGCGCCAATCCACCTTCTCCCATGGGAGAAGGGGAAGAGGCTGCACTACGCAGCGATGAATTCGTTCCAGCGCCTCACCATGTAGCGGTCCTCGTCCATGACCGAGTTCCAGCAGGCGACCTTGCCCATGCGCTCGACGAAGGAGCCGCCGTCGCGCACGGCGCCCGCCTTTTCCATGACCTTGCCGTCCGGCGCCATGATATCGCCCTTGGCCGGCTTGCCGTCGACCCAGTAGCCCCATTCGTCCTCGGACATGAACTGCTTGGCCGTGTCCATGGCGGCCGAGTAGTAGCCCTGGCGGTTGAGATAGGCGCCGACCCAGCCGGACAGGTACCAGTTGATGTATTCGTAGGCGGCGTCGAGCTCGGCGCCCTTGAGGTGCGCTGCCAGGCCGAGGCCGCCGCCCCACGAGCGATAGCCTTCCTTGAGCGGCTGGTATTTGCAGGCGATGCCCTTGGAGCGGACCGCCGCGACCGCCGGCGACCACATCGACTGGATGACCACTTCGCCTGAAGCCATCAAATTGACGCTCTCGTCGAACGATTTCCAGAACGCCCGGAACTGGCCGTCCTGCTTGGCCTTGATCAGGAAGTCGATCGTCTTGTCGATCTCCTCCTTGGTCATGTTGCCCTTGTCGGCATATTTGATGTTGCCCATGGCTTCCATGATCATCGCCGCATCCATGATGCCGATCGACTTGATATTGAGGATGGCGGCCTTGCCCTTGAAGGCCGGATCCATGATGTCGGCCCAGGTGGTGATGTCGCGGCCGACAAGATCGGGGCGGATGCCGAGCGTATCGGCATTGTAGATGGTCGGAACCATCGTCATCCACTGGGTCGGCTCCTTGGCGAAGGTCTTGGCGTCCTGCGCCTCGACGAAGCCGACCGTGTGCGGCGCGGTGCCCTGGGCGATAACGCTGTCAGGCGTCAGCTTGCCGGTGATGAAGAGCGGTACGATCTTGTCGTAATATTTCAGCTTCTTGACATCCATCGGCTGCATCACGCCGGACGGATACACCTTCTTGGCGATCCAGTATTCGATGTCGGCAATATCGTAGCTGTCCGGCTGGGTCACCGCGCGCTGGGCGGCGGCATCGGAATCGGTCGCCGTCATCTCCAGCGTGATGCCGAGATCGGCCTTGCACTTGTCGGCAATGGCGTTGAGGTTCGACACGCCGGTGCCGAATTGGCGCAGCGTGATCGGGTTCTGCGCCCAGATCGTCGGGAACCCGGTGATGACGCCGGAGCCGGCGGCAAAACCAACGGCGGCGGCACCTGTCTTGAGCAGCGAGCGGCGGGAAATTCCTGTCTTCTTGTCGGTGGTGTTGGTCATGTCAGTTCCCCTGTTTTGATTGGTTGTTCTGGTTCAGGAATCGAGACGGCCAAGGACGATCGCGTCCTCGGCGTCCCAGGCGATCGGCACGGCGTCGCCGACGGCCACCGGCTTGGCAAAGAAGCTGGTATCGTCGACGATCACCGTAAAATCCTCGATGCCGGCGCCATTGACCGAGAGCTTCACGGTCGAGCCGCGGTATTCGATATTGGAGACGAGGCCGGCGAAACCCAGCCCGGTGGCCGACGGGTCGCCGATCCGCACATGGTCGGTGCGAATGGCGATATCGATCGGCTCGCCGATCGCCCTGCCCTGCCCGCTGGCCGCAAGCGAGGCGCCACCGGGCACATCGAAGACAACCATGCCGTCGCGGCTGCCGCTCACCCGGCCGGAGACGACGTTGTGATCGCCCATGAAACGGGCGACGAACGCGGTGGCCGGCCGCTCGAAGACGGTGCGCGGATGCGCCGCCTGCTCGATGCGGCCATCATTCATGACCACGATCAGGTCGGCGAGCGCCATTGCCTCCTCCTGGCTGTGGGTGACGTGGACGAAGGTGATGCCGAGCGACGTCTGCAGCTTCTTCAGTTCCGCCCGCATCCGGATCTTCAGGAACGGATCGAGTGCTGAGAGCGGTTCGTCGAGCAGAAGCGCTTCGGGGTCGGTGATCAGCGCGCGGGCCAGAGCGACGCGCTGCTGCTGTCCGCCCGAAAGCTGCGCCGGGCGGCGGCCGCCATAGGCTTCCATCTGCATCAGCTTCAGCATGACGAGCGCCTTGGCGCGGCGCTCCTCCTTGCCGACACCCCTCATCTTGAGGCTGAACGCAACATTGTCGATCAGGTCGAGATGCGGAAACAGCGCGTAAGACTGGAACATCATGGCGGTGCCGCGCCTGGCCGGCGGCAGGTCGGTGATCACTGTGTTGCCGAGGCGCACGTCGCCGCTCGATAAGCGCTCGTGTCCGGCAATCATGCGCAGCGTCGACGTCTTGCCGCAGCCGGACGGCCCGAGCAGGCAGCAATAGGTTCCCGCCGGAATTTTCAGGCTGACGTCTTCGACGGCAGTCGTAGCGCCATAGATCTTCGAAACGGACACGATGTCGATTTCGGCGGCTTTGGACATCCAGCTTCCTTCTCTAAATCAACTTAAGCAACGCATCATGCATGCCAATTGCCCTGCATGGGCCTCAAACGGCTGATTTTTTTGGGTAAATCGGGACTGCATCCGGCCGCCCGCCGAAACGGTCCGCTTGTGCTATGCACAAATTATAGGCGATAGCCGGCGATCCTCGCAAAAATCGTATGCAATCTTTTCTGGCATCGTATTCACTTTGGCCCTCTGCAACCGACCCGATTCACGGTAGAAAGGTGCAGGGACTACCATCATGAATATAGCCGACCAGACTTTCCCTGCAGTCGACAGTGCCAACGAGGATCGCGCCCAGGCGATCCGCGACCAGTTGCGCGATGCGATCGTCGATCGCCGGCTGGCGCCCGGAACCAAGCTGTCGGAAGGCGAGGTCGGCACTTTATTCGATGTCAGCCGCACCGTGGCGCGCGCGGCACTGCAGATGCTCTCCTTCGAAGGCCTGGTTCGGACCGAGCGCAATCGCGGCGCCTTCGTCGCCAATCCGTCGCCGGAGGAAGCGCGTCAGGTCTTTGCTTCGCGCCGGCTGATCGAGCCCGGCATCGCGATTGCCGCGGCCGGGCGGATGACGCCAGACCATGTCGCTGCCTTCAAGGCTCAGCTCGATGAAGAGGGCCGCTTCATTGCCGAACGCGGACCAAATGCAAGACGGTCGGAAATCAAAGCTTCGGGCGATTTTCACCTGCTGCTGGCTTCGGTTGCCGGAAACACCATCCTCCAGCGCTTCATGGAAGAACTAGTGGCGCGGTCATCGCTGGTGATCGCGCTCTATGGCCGCTCGGGCGTCTCGAGCTGCGGTCATAGCGAGCACATGACTATCCTGGAGGCGCTGGAAAATGGCAATTCCGAACGCGCCAGCGCGCTGATGCTGCATCACATCGACCATATCGAGGCCGACCTCGATCTGCGCATCAGGAGCGGTCCGGCGCTCAGGCAAGCGCTCGAATTCTGACGCTCATTTCGACCGGAGGGACGCGAAACCGCGCCCCTCAAAGCCGCTCGGCCCGGATTTTCAGGATCTGGTACAGCATGTCGCGAATGCGCCGCAGCCCCATCGACCATTTTTGGCTCATCTGCATTCCAGTTCTGTTTGCCGACTGCCTGCGTTGATCGCCTCACTCAGAAGGTCTGTGCCGCCATGGCCATTCCAACCAGCGAGGTAGCGAGCCCCGCGGTGCGGACCGTCATCGGCCAACCGGCGAGCTTGAAGACGGACAACACCCCGATCGCATGCAGCATCGATGTGCCGAGCACGAAGCCCGCAGCGTAAGAGATGCCGCTGGCGCTCTCGGGGATCTCAAGGCCGTGGGCGTTGCCGTGAAAGAGGCCGAACAGGGCCGTCAACGCCGCGGCGGCGGCCAGCGGCAGCGGCTTGGCAAGACCGACCATGGCGCCAAAGACCACCAGCGACAGCGCGATGCCGGTTTCAAGGGAAGGCAGGCCGATGCCGGTCATGCCGAGCAAGGCTCCGGCGACCATGGCCGAGACGAAGAACAGCGGCACAAGGACAAAGCTGCGGCCACCGGAGCGGGCGCCAATCATGCCGACCGCGATCATGGCCAGCAGATGGTCCATGCCGAAGAGCGGATGTCCGAGGCCGGCGAAAAAGCCGTGGACGTGAGCGCCGCCGCTATGCGCAAACGCCAGCGTCGGTGTGAGTGCGGCGAGAGCCGAAAGGGTGCCAAGTCTAGCCAATGTTTTCATGGTTGTACCTGTCCGATGAGAGTGACGGGATCTGGTTTCATTGTCCGGGAACGGTGAATTGCGAAGCGGCGGAACGGTCCGCAAGGGCGCGCGCCGCGGCGAAGCCGAGCGGCTTTTGCTCATTGCCATCGTGATAGATGAAGGCGAGGCGGCGGCGGTGCGATGTCAAGCGCGCCGGCAGCGGGTGATAGGCGACGCCGGTGCCGCCGACGAGCGGCATGACCGCGCCGACGTCGACCAGATCCTCGGTCTCGACGCGAAGCAGATGAAGCCGCACGCCGTCCGCCCTCTCGCCGACAAACGGTATGCCGGCCAGACGTAGAAAGCTGGACGGGTCCGGCGCCCGCGCAAAGCCTTCAAGGAACGCGGTTTCAACAAGATCGAGGTCGACCGTCGCTGGATCAACCGGCGGTTCGTGAGCCTGGTCCGGCAGATGCGGCGTCTGCCATTGCAGCGGCTTGCCCGCGGGCCCGTTGTGCCCAAGGGCTTGCGGATGGTCATGATGACCATTCGGCCCGTGATGATGATGGCCATCGCCATGATCGTGACTGTGGTGGTGATCGTCATGCATGGTCAAAAACTCACCGGTTTGTCGATGATCGATTTATGTTTGCCGAGATTGCCGTGGGCGACCATCGAGCCGAGCGCCTCGACGACGACGCGCACGCCGAACAGCGCCGTAATGTCCGACGTGTCGTAGGGCGGCGAAACCTCGACCACCTCCAGCCCGCAAATGCCGGGCGCCGTCACCAATCCCAGAAGCTTGAGCGCCTCGCGCGGCAGGAAGCCGCCCGGCTCGGGCCAGCCCGTGCCGGGCACGAAACCGCAATCGAGGCTGTCGACGTCGAAGGAGATGTAGACGGCGTCGGTGTCTTTCCACGCGAGTTCGAGCGCGATTTCCGCCGCCTTCTCAAGTCCCATCTGCTCGATATCGGCAATGGTGAGCACGTTGGTGCCGCGCTTCCTCGCCTCGGCGACGCCGTAGCGGGGAACCTGCCAGCCGCCGATGCCGAGCTGCACGAGATTGGTCGCCGAGACGTTCGGCAGGTTGGTCGCCCAATACCAGGGCGTGGTGTGCATGCGCTCGTCGAGATCCTTTTCCTGGATGTCGATATGGCGGTCGAAATGGATGATGCCGATGCGTTTCGAGGTCACGTCGGCAATGCCGCGCACGCAGGGAAATCCGATCGAATGGTCGCCGCCCAGCATGATCGGCAGCGCGCCGGACGAGGCGACATGGCTGACGCCCTTGGTGATCTGGTCGAAGCTCTTTTCGAGGTTGGCGGGAATGGTGAAGACGTCGCCGGCGTCGCACAGCGTCATCTGCTCGCGCAGATCGACGCCGAGCTCGTAATTGTACGGCGTGTAGAGCGCCGAGATGCGACGAATGCCTTGCGGGCCGAAGCGGGTTCCCGGCCGGTAGGTGGTGCCACTGTCGAAAGGAATGCCGATGACGGCAGCATCATATTTGCCGACATCGCGGACATTCTCGACATAGGGCGCCTTGAGAAAGGTATTGATGCCGGCGAAATGCGGCAGCTCGCCGCGCGCGAATGTCGGGATGGACTTGTCGACGATCGACTCCGATCCCGGCAGGCCCATGTCGAGCGCCCATTGCTGCTCCTTGCGCCAGCCGCTTTCCGGCAACTTGCCCTCGGCCTCGATCGACTTCCAACCCTGCGTTCCGCGGGCGTCGAAATCCGGATGGTGGAAACGTTCCCTGGGCTCCCGGGCGACAAGCCCTGCCCGGCGGTGGCTGCGTTCGGGGATATTTCTGGACATTCACGGTCTCCGTTACGACGCCGTCGTCGCCATTGCTTTATCCGGCCGGGTCGTCCCGACCATTGCGGCCACCTTGGCCAAGTGATGAGAGGAAGCCCGAGTCTTGCGATCGAGCTTCAGATCGTAGGTGATCGTCGCGCCGTAAGCCGACGGGAACTGCGGATCGTGGCGCACCTTGTCGAAGACCAGCACGCGGGTGCCGAGCTTGAAGGCCTCGCCGATATCGTGGGTGACCATCACCACCGTCATGCCGTGCTCGGTCCACAACTCCGTCAGCAGTTCGTGCATCTCGACGCGGATGCCCGGATCGAGCGCACCGAACGGCTCGTCGAGAAGCAGGATCTGCGGTCGGCCGAGCAAGGTCTGCGCAATCGCCAGCCGCTGCTGCATGCCGCCGGAGAGCGAGGCGGGATAGAGGTCGCGCGTATGGGCGAGCCCGACCCGCGCCAGCATGGCCTCGGCCTCTTGCCTGGCCTTTGCACGCCTGGCGCCGAAGACGCGGCCAAACGGCCCGCCCGAGCGAAAGTCTTCGACCAGCAGCAGGTTTTGGACGGCGGTCAGATGCGGAAACACCGAATAGCGCTGAAAGACAATGCCGCGCTGGGGCGTCGGCTCGGGCACGATCGGGCCGTCGCCGACGATGACGACACCACTGCTCTGCTGCTCCTGACCGAGCAGGATGCGCAGGAACGTCGATTTTCCGCAGCCGCTGGCGCCCACCAGCGACAGGAATTCGCCGGCCTCGGCGGTGACGTTGACCCGCTCGAGCACGCGGGCATCGCCATAGCTCTTTTCCAGCCCGTGAACGACGATGCGGCTCATCTGGCCTCCACCGGATGCGCCCAAGGGGACATTGCCCGCGACAGCCGCACCAGCAGCCAGTCGGTGATCACGGCAAGCAGGGTTATCCAGGCGACATAGGGCAGGATGACGTCCATCGAGAGATAGCGGCGAACGAGGAAGATGCGGTAACCCAGCCCTTCGGTCGAGGCGATGGCTTCGGCCGCGATCAGGAACAGCCAGGCCGGCCCGAGCGCCAGCCGCACGCAAGTGATCAGGCGCGGCATGATCTGCGGCAGCACCAGCCGCAAGACCATGGTCCAGCTGTTGCCGCCAAGCGTTTGCGCCTTGGCCACCAGTTCTGGTGGCAACTCCGTCACCCGATTGGCGATGTCGCGCACCATCACCGGCGCGACGCCGACGGCGATCAGCGTGATCTTGGCCGTTTCGCCGAGGCCGAGCGCGATGAACAGGATCGGCAGCAGCGCCAGCGGAGGGATGACGCAAACGACGGTGACGAACGGCAGCAGGAACGCCCGCACCCGCGGGATGAAGCCGATGGCAATGCCGAGCGAAAGCGCGGCGACCGTGGCAACGCCCACGCCCGCGAGCAGCCTGAGGAGACTGGCATAGGTGTCGACCCAAAGGATGAGGTCGCCCGAGCGCTTGTCCGGCACCGTGGCAAGGTCAAGGAAGGCCGACCACATCTGTACCGGCGAAGGCAGCAGCTTGTCGCTGGGATTGACCGCCAGTCGTTGCGCCGAAGCGATCAGATAGGCGATCGCCGCGAACAGGAACGGCAAGCCGCCGAGGAACAAGGCGCCGCCGCGCGAAACCTTCGCATTGATCATGCGAAGGCGCACCCTCGGCTTTGGCCGGGAAGGGCGCGTGGTGCCCTCACCGCCCGTCGCGGAGGCTTCATCCCTGGCACTCATTCCCTTGGCCAGCATGTCGGGTCAGGGCGTCGCGGCGGCCGCCTCGGCCATGAAGGCTGGATCGAAACGCAGCTTGACGTTGTTGGCGTCGCCCAGCGTCGATCCGTCGGCAAAGCTCATGCCGACGACGTCGACACTCGTCGCATTGGTGCCGAGGATGCCGTGGCTGAACAGGAAGTTGCGGACCAGATCCATGGTCTTCGGCAATTCGGCGCCTTCGGTAAACTCGACCGCCTTGGCGGGGTCGTAGAACATTGCCGTCGAGGCAAGCTGCGCGTCGAAGCCGGCGAGGTCGGTGCCGGACGCCTTGGCCATCTCCTCCTTGGCTGCCTTGCCTTCCGGCGTGTCGGAGGTCATCAGGTCCATCACCTCGTACCACGCACCGACAAGCGTCTTGCCCAATGCCGGATTATCCTTCAGCGTCTCGGTGTTGACGACCATCATGTCGATGATCTCACCGGGAACCTGCGCAGAATCGAAAACCTTGTGCGCACCCGGCATGGCGACGATCTCGGAAACCAGCGGGTTCCAGGTAACGACCGAGGTGACGTCGCTGGTGCCGTAGGCGGCGACCATGTCTGCGTCGGACGTGTTGACGACGGTGATGTCCTTCTCGGCGAGCTTGACCGTGTCCAGCGCCCGCGCCAGCAGATAATGCGAGACGGAGAGCTCGACGAGATTGACCTTCTGACCGGCAATGTCGGCGAGCGCTGCCTTGTCCTTGAGGATCACCGCATCATTGCCGTTGGAGAAGTCGCCGATTATCAAGGCGGTGGTGTCGACGCCGCCGCCAGCGGGGATCGACAGCGCGTCCATGTTGGTCATCGAACAGCCGTCGAAACCGCCGGCGGTGTACTGGTTGATGCTTTCGACATAGTCGTTGATGCGGGTGATCTCGACATTGATGCCGTTCTTGTCTGCCCATTTCTTCATGATGCCGCTGTCGGAGAGATAGCCCCACGGCATCCAGCCGACATAGATCGACCAGCATATCTTGAAGTCTTTCTTGGGCGCCGCGTCGGCGGCGGAAACGATGGGAAGGATGAGTGATGCGGCTAGGATGATTGCGGCCAGCTTGCGATGCATTGCGTACCCCTGTTCGCGGTCCGGATTGCGACCGGACTTAATGTTGGGGTTTGCGAGCGCGCATCCGGGAGAGGTTCGCGCCAGCAAACCCGTGCAGGGTTCTCCCGGGATTTTGGCCCGCCGTGTTCCGCCGGATGCCTCAGTGCATCCCTGGCGGTCGCATCTCTTGGACCAGCACCGCTGTGTTGCGGCCGGAACCCTAGACGCTCTGCACATCACCAACGAAGCAAGGAGCATGCCAATGCCGAACAGGCCAAAAAGGCCGGCATTTGCGGACTGCGCGGCTTCGAGCGTGCGCACGAGTGACGCGAAAATCATCGCATCGCCGACGGATTGGGCAGTTTTTGCCTGATTGCTAGGAAGACACTTCGATCGAACCCGCCGCCGGTTCCACCGGGTCAACCGCGGCAAAAACGGCGCTCGCCTCGCTGACGATGGAAACGTGATCCTTGGCTGCATGTCCTGCGGCAGCGCCGTCGCCGCGCATGATCGCGGTAACGATGACGTCATGCTCCTGCCAGGATTTGGCCAGGCGGCCCGGCAGCATGAATTGCGCGCGCCGGAACGGCGCCAGCCGGCTGCGCGTCATGACGGTCAGTTCATGGATGTGCTTGCTGTGCGCGCCGCGATAGAGCCGGGTGTGGAACTCGGTGTTGAAATACTCGTAGTCCTCCTCCGCACCCAGTTGCACGAGGCGCGCCGATGCCTGGTGCTCGATCTCGAGCGTGCGGCGTTCGCCGGCGGTCATGCGCTCGGCCGAGAACCGCGCGCAGATCGCTTCAAGCTCGGCCATGCTCTCGAACATCGAGGCGAGATGCTCCTGCGTCACCACGGCGACGGTGGCGCCACGGTTGGGCCGCCTTTCAACCAGCCCCATGGCGCTCAGCCGGCCAAGCGCCTCCCTGACGGGGGTGCGCGACACGTCGAAGCGGGCAGCGAGCGAGGCCTCGTCGAGCTTTTCGCCGGGGCGCAGGAAGCCGGTGACGATCCGGTCGCCGATCGCCCTCACCATCTGATCGACGGTCGTGCCCGACCTGATCAAGCTGCGCTTCCCCGACAATTCTTCTCCGTCAGTCTTTTGCAGAGTCGAGTGGCTCGCCGGAAGTTTCGACTCGGACGCGTCCTCTATGCCTTTATTTTAATCTAGATGTCAAACTGGCTAATTGAAAGGCAAAAAGTGTATGCAATTGCCTCTCACTTGAGCACGGTAAATCGGCACTCCAACTGATTTCATTAGATAAATTTTGTCTTTTGAACTGGCACAGCGATTGCATTCACTTTTACGAGAAGGGAATCAATCGACCTGGAAAAGGGTCCAACAGGGAGCATCCACATGACCGAGAGTTTCATGCTTAGCCGCCGCGAACTGCTCAAGACCTCCGCCGCCGGAGCAGCGCTCGGTCTGGCCTCGGCGTCATTCCCGATCAGCAGGGCGTTCGCCGCCGCAGTCACTGTCGGCTTCATCTATGTCGGACCAAAGGACGACTACGGCTATAACCAGGCACAAGCCGAGGGTGCCGCCACATTGAAGGCCATCGAGGGCATCTCCGTGGTCGAGGAGGAGAACGTGCCCGAGACGGTCGATGTCCAGAAGACGATGGAATCGATGATCAACCTCGACGGCGCCTCGCTGATCTTCCCGACCTCGTTCGGCTATTTCGATCCGCACATGCTGGCCATGTGCGCCAAATTCCCCGACGTGCAGTTCCGCCATTGCGGCGGCATGTGGAATAAGGACAAGCATCCGATGAATGCCGGTTCCTATTTCGGCTATATCGGCATGGGCCAGTATCTCAATGGCGTCGCGGCCGGCCACGCCACCAAGACCAAGAAGCTCGGCTTCGTCGCGGCAAAACCTATTCCGCAGGTCCTGCTCAACATCAATTCCTTCCTGCTTGGCGCACGCTCGGTCGACCCGGCCATCACCTGCCAGGTGATCTTCACCGGCGAATGGTCGCTGGCGGTCAAGGAGGCGGAAGCCACCAATGCACTGGTCGATCAGGGTGCCGACGTCATCACCTGCCATGTCGACAGCCCGAAAGTGGTGGTCGAAACGGCGGCGGGACGCCGCGCCTTCATCTGCGGCTATCATGCCAATCAGAGCCCGCTGGCGCCCGAAAAATATCTGACCGGCGCGGAATGGAACTGGGCGAAGGTCTACAAGTTGTTCGTCGACGACCTCATGGCCGGCAAGCCGCTGCCCAATTTCACGCGCGGCGGACTGGCCGACGGCTTCGTCAAGATGAGCCCGCTCGGCCCCGCCGTCAGCGAGGCGGCGCGCGCACAGTTCGACGGCACGCTCGCCGAAATGATGAAGGGCGGCTTTTCCGTCATCAAGGGGCCGTTGAAGAACAACAAGGGCGACGTCGTCGCAACCGAGGGCCAGACCTTCGTCGAGGCCGCTATCGAGCTGGAAAGCATGGACTATCTCGTCGAGGGTGTCTTCGGCTCGACCGCTTGAGCATGGATCGGGAGACGGGGGCCATGGCAGACACGGTGAGCAGTGCGGGGGTACCGGTGACGCTCGGCGCACGGGGCTACACGACGGCGCTCGAATGGATTGCCCGGCGGGCGGAAGCCTTCGTCATTCCGCTCGCGGCGCTGATCGTCGGCATGGCCCTGTTCAGCCTGTTCATCGCGCTGGTCGGCAAATCGCCGGCGCAGCTCTATGAAACGATGTGGCGCGGCGGCTTCGGCTCGTGGTTCTCGGTCCAGAACTCGCTGTCGCGGGCCGCACCCTTGCTGCTTGCGGCGCTCTGCGTGGCATTGCCGGCCCGGCTCGGCCTTGTCGTCATCGGCGGTGAAGGCGCGATCGTGCTGGGCGGTGTTGCCGCCGCTGCGATGGGCGTGGCCACCAGCGGCGCCCCCGCCTTTTTCGTTATTCTTGCCATGGGCGTGGCGGGCCTGACCGCCGGCGGCATCTGGATCGGTGCCGTCGGCGCGCTACGCCACTACCGCGCCGTCAACGAAACCATATCGAGCCTTTTGATGGCCTATATCGCCATCGCCCTGATGAACCATCTGGTGGAAGGACCGCTGCGCGATCCCGCCTCGCTCAACAAACCTTCGACCGAGCCGTTGGCTGAGGCCTACCGCATCGGCAACATTCCGGGCATGGACGTGCATTGGGGCCTGGTCATTGGCGTCATCGCCTGCATTCTGTCCTGGCTGCTGATCGAAAAGACTCGCTGGGGCTTCGCCGCCCGCATCGCCGGCGGCAATATCAGGGCAGCCCAGGTGCAGGGACTTGCCGTCGGGCCGCTGATCGTCGGTTTCACCGCGCTGGCCGGCGGCTTCGCCGGCCTTGCCGGCATGCTCGAAGTCGCCGCCGTGCAAGGCAGCGCCAACGCCTCGCTCGCCGCTGGCTATGGGTATACCGGTATCCTGGTCGCCTTCCTCGCCCGCCACAATCCGCTCGGCATCATCCCGGTCGCCTTCCTGCTTGGCGGCATCGACGCCTCCGGCGGGCTGATCCAGCGCCGCATGGACCTGCCCGACGCCACCGTGCTGGTGCTGCAGGGCATGCTCTTCGTCGTCATCCTGTTCAGCGAAACCTTCTACGGCCGCTTCAAGGCCTTCAATCCCGACCTCTGGGAGAGGTCATACCTCTTGAAGGGAACTGCCTGATGGATGCAACCGAGATCGGCCTCTGGGGCGTTCCGCTTGCCATGCTCGGCGGCGCCATCCGGGTGTCGACGCCCTTTATCTTCGTATCGCTGGGGGAAGCCATCACCGAACGTTCCGGGCGCATCAATCTCGGTCTTGAAGGCACACTGGTGTTCGGCGCGATGACCGCCTATGCCGTGGCGGTGATGACCGGCTCGCCATGGCTCGGCCTGCTGGCCGCTGCCGGTGCCGGTCTTTGTTTCGGCCTGTTCCACGGCTGGATCTGCAAATTCCGTGGCGTTAACGACATCGCCATCGGCATTGCCCTGATGCTGTTCGGCTCGGGTCTCGCCTTCTTCTTCGGCAAGCCATTCATCCAGCCCTCGGCGCCCGATCTGCCGGCGATCCCGTTTGGCGGCTGGTCCGATGTCCCGCAGGTGCAGGCGGCGCTCAATGTCAACGTGCTGTTCCTGATCGGCGCAGCACTTGCCGTGTTCCTGTGGTGGGCTTTCCGCAACACCCGCGCCGGTCTGATCCTGCGCGTAGTCGGCGACAGTTCCGACGCGGCGCGCGCCATGGGCCTCAACCCGAATACGGTGCGCCTCATCGCCACCGGCATCGGCGGCGCGCTGGCCGGCATCGGCGGCGCCTATCTGTCGCTCTACTACCCCGGCAGCTGGACCGAAGGCATTTCGTCGGGCCAGGGGCTGATGGCAGTGGCGTTGGTCATCTTTGCGCGCTGGAACCCGCTCGGCTGCTTTGCCGCAGCGCTGCTGTTCGGCGGCGCCGGCGCGCTCGGGCCGGCGCTGCAATCGGTCGGCGTCACGAACGGCTACTATCTGTTCTACGCCGCGCCCTACATTCTCACGCTCGTCATCATGATCGCCACCTCGTCGCCGAGCCGTTCGCTCGCCGGCGCGCCGGGCGAACTGTCGATCACCAAATGACGTTTCCAGACTGGAGTTTTGCTCAATGAACGCCAGGGCCGAAATCACGCAGCGCTACATCGACGCCGATCCCTATCCATGGCCCTACAATGGCGAGCTTCGGCCCGACAACACGGCGCTGATCATCATCGACATGCAGACCGATTTTTGTGGGCCGGGCGGCTATGTCGACCATATGGGCTACGACCTGTCGCTGGTGCGGGCGCCGATCGAGCCGATCAGATCGGTGCTGTCGGCCATGCGGGCGAAAGGCTACACCATCATCCACACGCGCGAGGGCCACCGGCCCGATCTCGCCGACCTGCCGGCCAACAAGCGCTGGCGCTCGCGCCGTATCAATGCCGGCATCGGCGACCCCGGACCCTGCGGGCGCATCCTGGTGCGCGGCGAGCCGGGCTGGGACATCATCCCCGACCTTTATCCGGCCGAAGGCGAGCCGATCATCGACAAGCCGGGAAAGGGCTCGTTCTGCGCCACCGACCTGGAGCTGATCCTCAACCAGCGTGGCATCGAAAACATCGTGCTCACCGGCATCACCACCGATGTCTGCGTGCACACGACGATGCGCGAGGCCAACGACCGCGGCTTCGAATGCGTGATGCTGGAGGATTGCTGCGGGGCGACCGACTACGGCAATCATCTGGCTGCGATCAAGATGATCAAGATGCAGGGCGGCGTATTTGGCGCGGTGTCGAACTCGGCGTCCTTTGTCGCCCAGTTGCCATGAGGTTCGACCATGAGTGACCGCGGCAAAAAAGCAGTCGGCGTCGAGACCATCGGCATGACGAGGCGCTTCGGCGCCTTCACCGCTCTGGACGACGTGTCGATCAAGGTGCCGGCGGGATCGTTCCATGCGTTGCTTGGCGAAAACGGTGCGGGCAAGTCGACGCTGGTCAAATGCATCATGGGCTTTTATCACCCGACCGCCGGCGACATTCTGGTCGACGGCCGCGAGGTCGGGATTGCCAGTCCGAAGGATGCCTCGGCGCTCGGCCTCGGCATGGTCTACCAACATTTTACCCTGGTCCCGTCGCTGACGGGTGCGGAAAACCTGGTCATTTCGCGCGAAAAGGTGCCTGATATCATCGACTGGCGCAAGGAGCGCGCGGCACTTGCCCAATTCATGGAGCGGATGCCGTTCAAGCTGCCGCTCGACGTCAAAGTGGCCGAACTCGCCGCCGGCGAGAAACAGAAGCTCGAAATCATCAAGCAGCTTTATCTCGGGCGCAGTTTCCTGGTGCTGGATGAGCCGACCTCCGTGCTAACCCCCGGCGAGGCGCAGGAAGTGCTCGGCCTCGTGCGCAGCATGACCAGGACCGGCGACCTCACCGTGCTGATGATCTCGCACAAATTCCATGAGGTGACGGCGTTTGCCGACGAGATCACGGTGCTGCGCAAGGGCAGATTGACGGGAACTGGAAAAGTATCGGAGCTGTCTCACAAGCAGATGGCGGCGATGATGATCGGCGGCCAGCCGATTGCCGCGCTCGACAGTCGCGCACCAGTGCCTGTCGGCGCCAGGCAAATCCTGACGGTGAAGGCACTGAAGGCGCCCGACCGCACCGGCCTGAAGACCATCAACATCGGCGAGCTCGATGTGAAATCCGGCGAGATCGTCGGCGTCGCCGGTATCTCCGGCAACGGCCAGAAGGAGTTTTTAGAAGTCCTGGCAGGGCAGCGCACGCGTGATGCCGGCGACGTCCTGGTGAAGGGATCGCCCTACGGCGCCAGCCGCGCCGAGGCCCGCACGCTCAATGTGCGTTTCATCCCGGAGGAACCGTTGCGCAATGCCTGCGCGCCGAGGATGACGGTTGCCGAAAACATGGCATTCCGGACCTTCGACCTCAACGAGGCCGGCAAGCCGATCGCCTGGATCAGTATGAGCGCCATCAGGGACTATGCCGCCCGCCTGGTCGAGCAGTTCAAGGTCAAGACCGCCTCGCTCGCCTCGCCGATTTCATCGCTGTCCGGAGGCAATGTGCAGCGCGCGGTGCTCGCCCGCGAACTGACCGGCGAAGTGGATCTTCTCATCGTCTCCAATCCCTGCTTCGGACTCGATTTCTCCGCCGTCGCCGAAATTCGCGCCCGTATCATGAAGGCGCGCAACGCCGGCGCCGCTGTGCTCTTGATGTCGGAGGACCTCGACGAATTGCTGGAGCTCTCGGATCGCATTTTCGTCATGTCCGACGGGGCGCTGGTCTATGAGACGCCGATCGCACAGGCGAGCGTCCAGACGATCGGCGAACACATGGCCGGACATCATTGATGGCGGAGATCGACGCGCTGCCGTTTCCGTTTGCCTTCAAGCCTGAGGTGATGGCGCTGGTCGTCATCGACATGCAGCGCGATTTCGCCGATCCGGGCGGCTTCGGCGCCGGCCTCGGCAATGACGTCAGCCGGGTGATGGCGATCGTGCCGACGGTCAAGAGGCTTATCGAGGGATTTCGAAAGGCCGGCCTGCCGGTGATCCACACGATGGAATGCCACAGATCAGACCTTTCGGATCTGCCGCCGGCCAAGCGCAATCGCGGCAATCCATCGATCCGGATCGGCGACGCTGGGCCGATGGGCCGTGTGCTGATCGTCGGCGAGCCGGGAACGGCGATCCTCGACGAGCTTGCCCCGCTGCCTGGCGAAATCGTCATCGAAAAACCCGGCAAAGGCGCGTTCTATGCCACCAGCTTCGGTGAGGACCTGAAGCGGCTGGGCGTGCAGCAACTGGTCTTCGCCGGGGTTACGACGGAAGTCTGCGTGCAGACGACGATGCGCGAGGCCAACGACCGCGGCTATGAATGCCTGCTGGCCGAGGATGCGACGGAGAGCTATTTTCCGGAGTTCAAGGCGGCCGCGCTGGCCATGATCAGGGCGCAGGGCGCGATCGTCGGCTGGACGGCGACGGTGGACCAGGTGCTCAAAGGAATTGCCGATGCCTAACATTGCAAATCCGGCTCTCACCGATGGGGGCTGGCGTGATCTGGCATTTGAGCATTTTCGCGACGGCATCACGGTGCATTGGCTGCTCAAGGGCGGACCGGCGGAACCGTCCGTCGCCATCCTGAACTATCGGCCTGGCGCCGGCGTGCCACGCCATCGCCATGTCGCATTGGAAACCATCGTCGTGCTGGAGGGCATACAGAGCGACGAGAATGGCAACTATCCTGCCGGAAGCGTAATCCTGAACCCGGTCGGAACCGAGCATTCGGTGTGGGCGAAAGACGGCTGCGTCGTGCTGATCCAGTGGAATCTGCCGGTGGTCATTCTGGACGAGACGAAATGAGCGACATCCGCTTCGATATCGACAGCCTGCACGCGGCCTATGCCTCCGGCATGTCGGCCGCTACCATTATTGCAACCGTGTTTCAGCGCATAGCGAAAGCGGACGATCCTGGCATCTTCATCCATCTGGCGAGCAAGGCCGAGCTGCTCGCCGGAGCCGAAGCACTCGGCGGATTCGATCCCGTGGCAAAGCCGCTCTGGGGCGTACCGTTCGCGGTCAAGGACAACATCGATGTTGTCGGCATGCCGACCACGGCCGGCTGCGCCGAATATGCCTACTTGCCGGCGAAAGACGCCACCGTCGTGGCGCGTCTGAGGGCGGCCGGCGCGCTGGTCGTCGGAAAAACCAATCTCGACCAATTCGCCACCGGCCTCGTCGGCGTGCGTACACCCTATCCGATCCCAAGAAACGCGATCGATCCGAAACTGGTGCCGGGTGGCTCCTCGTGCGGCTCAGCTGTGGCGACGGCGCGCGGCATCGTCTCATTTGCTCTCGGCACCGACACCGCCGGATCCGGCCGCATTCCCGCCGGCCTCAACAACATCGTCGGGCTGAAGCCCACTGTCGGCGCACTGTCGGCCGCCGGCGTCGTGCCCGCCTGCCGCACGCTCGACTGCGTTTCCGTCTTCGCGCTCACCGTCGGTGATGCCTACAGTGTCTTCACGGCCGCGGCGGCAAAGGACGACGCCGATCCTTATTCGCGCGCTGTTGCGGCGCCGTCACTCGGGCCACGCCCGCCTGTACTGGCCGTCGGTGTTCCGGCAAAGACTGACCGGGAATTTTTTGGCGACGCGGCCATGCAGGCGGGATTCGAAACGGCGCTGCGGGCGCTGGAAAAGCTCGGCTGCCGGCTGATCGAAATCCCGTTCGGCGATTTCTACGCCACCGCCAACCTTCTCTACGAAGGCGCCTGGGTGGCGGAGCGCTATGCGGCGATTGCGGATTTCATGGACGGGAACGAGGCAGCCATGCACCCGGTGACGCGCCAGATCATCGGCGGGGCACGAAAACTTTCCGCAGCGGATGCTTTCAAAGGCCTGTATGCGCTGCAGGCCTACAAGGCCAGGCTCGCGCCGGTCATCGCCTCGGTCGACCTCTTCTGCGTGCCGACGGCGCCGACGCACTATCCGCTGGAGGCTGTTTTGGCCGATCCGATCGTCACCAACAGCCGGCTCGGGACCTACACCAATTTCGTCAATCTGCTCGACATGTGCGGCGTCGCCGTACCGACGGGAAAGCGCGATGACGATCTGCCGATGAGCGTTACTTTGCTTGCCGCCGCTGGCCAGGATGCCCTGACGGCGGCGCTGGCCAGCGAGCTCCATGCAGCCAGCGGTCTCGGCCTTGGCGCGACAGGCTGGGCAAAGCCGGCCTCCCCCGTCAAGAACTTCGACCCTGGTGACGACATGATCGAGCTCGTGGTCGTCGGCGCGCATTTGTCGGGAATGCCGCTCAACGGCCAACTCTGCGCGCTGGGCGCGCGATTGAGCAGAGCCGTCAGGACGGTCGCCTCCTATCAGCTTTATGCGCTCGCGGGCCAGTCCGTGCCGAAGCCGGGGCTCGTGCGTGTTGCCAATGGCACCGGGGCGGCGATCAGTGTCGAGGTTTGGCGGCTTTCAGCAGACGCGTTCGGGCGCTTCGTGGCCGCGATCCCGCCGCCGCTCGGCATCGGCACGATCGAGCTCGATGACGGGACATCGGCCAAGGGCTTTCTGGTCGAGACCGCCGGGTTGTCACGAGCGATCGACATTTCGGCCTATGGTGGTTGGCGCAGCTTCATCGCAAAAGACAGCGGAGAGCGACTGGAAAGCATCCCGGGCGATTGAACGAAAGCCGTTCGCGCCGGCAACGTCAGCGCGACCTCAAATCATAGCAGCGATGCTCGGCGAGCCTGTCACGGCGAATTCCAAGCCATCCGTAAGCGCGCGTGTTCGAAAGTTGCACCGTGAGTGGCAGGCGTCACCAAGCGCTTGCGACCGGCAACATGGCGTCGGCTGTCATGTCACGTCACCTGGCTTTTTCGGTCCCTGCACCCTTCTGCATCTGCCGCCTCCCACGCGACGTAGTGTGGAGGCAGGCGCATATGGATCGCTTACGGCAAAGCCGCAGGATAATGTCCTGAAGGTTCTGCAAAAAGCTTTGGAGAGAGAACAGCCGTTTCTCTGAGGCGAGGGGCGGCCATGGCACGCTGGTGACGTTGCGATCACCGATTCCCGTGGAAGGGGAAGTGCCATGAC